>NZ_JBEHFR010000014.1:0-67854 GCF_040225635.1 Corynebacterium sp. KPL2830
CATCCTGGTCAAATTTTCTTGGCATGTTCCAGATTTTCCCATCTACTCAAACGGAACAAAACCTGGGACACTTCACAGCACGCGTTTACAGGCACTGCAGTCGCAGAAACGCTCCAACACCTCATCGACACCTACGGGCCACCCGCATCCACACTCACCGACAACGGACTGGTCTTTACGGCACGACTCACAGGTCGAAAAGGAGGCCGCAACGCATTCGAGAAAACCCTCAACCACCACCGCATCCAACAGAAAAATGGTCGTCCAGGCCATCCCCAAACTCAAGGAAAAATCGAGCGCTTCCACCAAACACTCAAAAAATGGATCAACGCCCGACCACCCGCTAAAGCCGTCGCTGAACTGCAGACACTCCTCAATGAATTCCGCGACTACTACAACACCACACGCCCCCACAAAGCCCTAGGCCGACGCACCCCACACCAGGCCTACACCACCGGCACCAAAGCCAACCCAGCCCACAACCCGACACAAGAATGGCGCACAAGAAACGACGTCGTCTGGGACAACGGCAAAACCACCGTGCGCTACGCCGGCAAACTCTTCCACCTAGGCATCGGCCGCAAATGGAAAAGACAGAAAATCCTCATGGTCATCGCCGACAACCACGTCATCACATCACTAGCCGAAACCGGCGAAGTCATCACCGAACACTACATCGACACCAGCCGCAACTACCAAAAGCCCTACTGGAAAAAAGGCGACCCACCCCTAGACCCCAAATAACAAGAAAACCGGCACCCCAGAACAAAAACAACTGAGATGCCGGTTCGTCAACGATGTCGCGACTGACCTGACAAGCATGTCGCGACTCATGACAATGGAGCCGACGACGGGAATCGAACCCGCGCCAGCAGCTTGGGAAGCTGCAGTTCTACCATTAAACTACGTCGGCGCTGCGCCAAATGCGCTTTCCCTACTATACACCTTGGGTAGGTGATTGAGTAGAATCGGGTCCGTGCTTCTTTCAGATCGTGATATTCGTTCCGCCATTGATTCCGGAGAGCTGGGCATCGACCCCTTTGATAGTGAGCTTATCCAGCCTTCTTCCGTTGACGTGCGCTTAGATAAGTACTTCCGGGTATTCAATAACTCCCGCTATACGCACATTGACCCCAAAGAGGAGATGCCGGAGCTTACCACTTTGGTGGAAGTAGAAGAGGATCAATCCTTCATTCTCCACCCCGGTGAGTTTGTCCTTGGTGCCACGCTGGAGAAATTCACCCTTCCGGCTGACCTGGCCGGGCGTTTGGAGGGCAAGTCCTCGTTAGGACGGCTAGGGCTATTGACCCACTCCACCGCAGGCTTTATCGATCCTGGCTTTTCCGGGCACATCACCTTGGAGCTCTCCAATACCGCGAACCTGCCCATTGCGCTGTGGCCGGGGATGAAAGTGGGCCAGCTGGCCATCTTTAAGATAACCTCGCCGGCGGAAAGCCCCTATGGCACGGGTGCCTTGGGATCGAAGTACCAAGGTCAGCGCGGCCCAACGCCATCAAAGTCTTACCTGAACTTCCGCAGGGATTAATCTGGTATTTACATAAAATCTCTAGGATGAGGTTTTATGCGGATGACTGTTATTGGCACCGGTTACCTGGGTGCCACCCACGCCGCCTGCATGGCGGAATTGGGGCATGAAGTTTTAGGCGTCGATGTAGACGAGGATAAAATCTCCGTCTTGCAATCGGGCAAGGTTCCCTTTTTTGAGCCGGGGCTACCGGAGGTGCTCGAGCGCAATATTGATGCTGGGCGCCTAGGGTTTAGTACGGATTATGACGAGGCCGCGCAATTCGCCAACGTGCACTTTCTCGGCGTGGGAACCCCGCAGCGCCGCGGTTCTTATGCGGCGGATATGACCTACGTTAAGGCCGTTATCACGGACTTGGTGCCCAAGCTGCGTGGGGAGCACGTTATCTTTGGTAAATCCACCGTTCCGGTAGGAACGTCGGCGGAACTACAAGAACTGGCGGATAGCTTGGCGCCCGAGGGAACCCGCGTGGAGATCGCGTGGAATCCGGAATTCTTGCGCGAGGGTTATGCGGTGCACGACACCATCACCCCGGATCGCATCGTAATTGGCACCCGCGAATCAGAATCGCGCGCGGAAGAGCTTGCCCGCGAGATCTACGCGCAGCCGTTAGCGCAGGATACGCCCTTCATCGTGACCGACCTGCAGACTGCCGAGCTGGTAAAAGTTTCCGCCAACGCTTTTTTGGCCACCAAGATTTCCTTTATCAATGCGGTCTCTGAGATTTGTGAGATCGCGGGCGCGGATGTGGTGGCGCTGGCGGATGCCATTGGCATAGACAAGCGTATTGGCCGCAAGTTCCTCGGCGCGGGCCTAGGCTTTGGCGGTGGTTGTCTGCCTAAGGATATTCGCGCCTTTATGGCGCGCGCCGGTGAGCTCGGCGCCGATCAGGCCCTGACCTTCCTGCGCGAGGTGGATGCGATTAATATGCGCCGGCGCGACCGCATGGTGGATCTGTCTAAAGAAGCCTTCAATGGATCGCTCTTGGGTCACCGCGTTACCGTGCTGGGCTGTGCTTTTAAGCCGAGCTCGGATGATGTGCGCGATTCGCCGGCACTATCGGTTGCTGGGTCCTTGTCCTTGGCGGGTGCTGCGGTCACCGTCTATGACCCCGAGGGTATGGACAACGCCAAGAAGGTTTTCCCCACTTTGGACTATGCCGCCGATACGGAATCCGCCTTGCAGGAGGCGGAATTGGTCATCCTGGCTACCGAGTGGCAACAATTTAAGGAGCTGGACCCGAACGAGGCTGGCGAGCTCGTGGATAATAAACAGATTATCGATGGTCGCAATGTGCTCGACGTTGCGGCTTGGTCTAACGCCGGCTGGAAGATACAGGCGTTGGGCCGCACGCTCTAGCGGCGGCGTGACGGGACCGTATACGCGGCAATCAATGTCGTAATCGGCACCGCGAGGGTCAGCGCCATGGCGCCGACGCCGGAGCGCAGGAGTTCGGTGGCGACGAGATCGCTGCTAAGTATTTGCCCCGCGGGGCGTTCGGCGGCGGTGATGAGCAGGAGCAGGGGCAATGCGGCGCCGGTATAGGTCAAAATGAGGGTATAGACCATCGAGGCAATGTGGTCGCGGCCGACCCTCATGGCGGATAAGAAAAGCTCTAGCGGTGTGGCAGCGGGGTCGGATTCATGCAGCTCGGTGATGGTGGAGGCTTGGGCGATGGCGACATCGGCAAGGCTGCCCAACGCACCCACGACGAAACCACACAGCAGCACGCCCAGGATGGAGACATTGGGCATATATAGCAGCAGTTTCAGGTTATCTTCGGAGCTAAAGCCTTGCAGCTGCGAGCTATCGATGGCTGCCCAAGCCAAAAACGCAGCGATGGCCAGCGCGGTCAGTGAACCGCCGACCGCAGAGGCGGATTTCCAATTCACGCCGTGGACAAGCGGCACGGCAAGGAGAATGATGGCGGTACAGGCGGCGAGGGCCACCCACAGGGGATTGGTGCCCGCAATGAGCGCTGGGATGAGGAAGCTAAAGACGATACCAAGGCTCAACCCCAAGCCGATGATCGCGCGCACCCCATGCCACGCCGCGAAAGCAATGATGACGATCGCGATGACCACTCCCCAGAGCAGGAGGCTATTGCTGCGCTGATAATCGGCAAAGGCATACGACACGGACCCGGCGGGATCCGTGGCCTTGGAGAGCACGATATTATCGCCCGGCTGCAATTCTGGGTCGCCCGCGTTGCCGAAGGTGACCAATTGGGTCATCTTTCCTTCGTCCTCACCGGAGGTGATCCTCACCAGCGCGCGGTTACAGTCCACCTCTTCCTTTTCCGGAATCAGCGGCGGGGTATCGAAGGCCAAGCCGGTCTGCTCCGATTGGCACGCCGAATGGTCGGTTTTCTCCACGGTTCCCTCGACCTGCGGGTGGTTCAGCGCATAGGTGGACTCGAACTCCTCCGAGGTATGGTCCGAGGCGGCACTAGAGGGCCAGAGTAGAACAAGGCCTACTAGCATGGCGATAAGGGCCGCGCCGATGGCGGTTACTAGGCCAACGCGCCACGGGTGGCCGGATACTTCCTGCACCAGCTGAATTGGATTTAAGCGTTCAAACGTTGACCGGCGTTGCGCATGCCCGCTGGGCTCCGATCGACGCCGCGCTTGCCGATGCCGCGAAGCTGAGCCCGACGCGGAATTAGAAACCGAGGAATGTCGTCCCATACGGTATATTGTCAACGATTATCACTGCAATTACCAATCGCCTGCTGGGGCGCTATTGGCGGTAGCTCACCAAGAAATTGCCCAAGCGCTCGATGGCGTTTTCCAGCTGGGAAGCCCAGGGCAGCGTGACCACTCGGAAGTGATCCGGGTGCGGCCAGTTGAAGCCGGTGCCTTGGACCATGAGGATCTTTTCGGCCTTGAGGATGTCCAACATGAGCTTGGAATCATCGTGAATCTCATAGACATTGGGGTCCAAGCGCGGGAAGAGGTACAGCGCGCCCTTGGGCTTTACTGCGGATACACCGGGAATCTCATTGATCTTGTCGTAGGCGATATCGCGCTGGCGCAGCAATCGTCCCCCGGCTCCGGTGAGCTCGTAGATGGATTGGCGCCCGCCCAGCGCCACCTGGATGGCGTGTTGTGCGGGAACATTCGGGCACAGGCGGGTACCGGCCAGCAATTCGAGGCCCTCGATAAGCCCGTGTGCATGATGCTTCGGGCCCGTAATGACCATCCAGCCCGCGCGGTAACCACAGACGCGGTAGGCCTTGGATAGGCCATTAAAGGTAAAGGTCAAGAGATCGGGGGCCAGCGAGGCGATGGAGATATGCTTCGCATCGTCATAAAGGATGCGGTCATAAATCTCATCGGCCAAAATCAGCAGGTTGTGCTCCCTGGCGATGTCCACGATTTGCTGCAGGACCTCGCGCGAATACACCGCTCCGGTTGGGTTATTCGGGTTGATGACCACGATGGCCTTGGTCTTTTCGGTGACCTTGGACCGAATATCCTCGATGGATGGGTTCCACTCGTCTTCCTCATCGCACAGGTAGTGCACCGGAGTACCACCGGCCAGCGAGGTTGCTGCGGTCCACAGCGGGTAATCGGGGGCTGGGATGAGGATCTCATCGCCGTTATTGAGCAGGGCCTGGGTGGTCATGGTGATAAGTTCCGATACACCATTGCCCAAGAAGACATCGTTAATATCAAAATGCGGGAAGTCCTCGAGCTCATAGCGCGTGACGATGGACCGCCGAGCCGAGGTAATGCCTTTAGAGGTGGAATAGCCCTGGGAGGTGGGCAATGCGCCGATCATGTCGCGCATGATGACATCGGGTGCATCGAAACCAAAGACGGCGGGGTTGCCGGTATTGAGCTTGAGGATGGTGTGGCCATCCAGCTCCATTCTCTCCGCTTCCGCTGAGACCTCACCGCGAATATCGTAAGCGATTCCCTTTAATTTTTCGGACTGGTCAAAGATGCGGGGTTTGGGAGAAGTCATGGCCATATTGTGCCATCTTTCACAGCGTTAAGAAATATTGCAGCGCACCTCAGCGCTATTTATTATTCCACTTGTTGATTTGCTTCTTTGCCATTTCCATAGCCTGACCAGTAAGTTCACCGGCCTGTTGGCGGCGCTCGGCCCACATTTTCTTTTCTAATTCTTTTTGGTGCGCCCGCTCGTGTGCCGTCAGTGCACGGATCTCGCGCTGCTGTTGGCGCTCAATTTGCCGCACCGACGGGGCGTGCCACGATTGCGGGCCCACCTTGGCCACGTACAAGAGGATCCACACGATAGGGATGAGCGCTGCGGCTACGGCACCGCCCGCCAGCAACCACGGGCTATTCATGGTGGCGCTGAGCATGACCAGGGTAGGAGATGCCGCGAGCAGAACCACCGAGCTGGTCAGCGCGGTAGCGATGCGGGGCTTTTTCGCGGCATTAAAGGCGCGGTCCACATCGCCTTGGGAATAGATCTTTACCTCTTGCGATCCGGTGGCAGGGATATCGCTGAAAATTGGCGCCAGGTCCTTGTGAGTGACGGCCTGCATGACGCTATCGGAGCGCTCCTCAAACTCGTCCATGGACAAGCGGCCTTCGCCCACTGCGCGGGCTAGATCGGTCAGGGCATCGTTGCGCTCTGAATCGGATAAACGCAGTGTCCGGTCGTAAGGGGAGGATCCGTAGCTATTAGGCACAGCCACCATAATAGACAAGCTGATTCAAAAAGAATATGCCCTGCCACGGTGGCAGGGCATGGCTTCTAGCGTGGAGTACACAGGCTAGAGTTCTTGCGACTCTTCTTCCTTATCGTCCTCGTCAGAATCCGGTTTCTTCTGTGGATCGGATTCATCAACCTTCTTGGAGTCCTTCCTTCCCACCAAGTTGGCCAGGAACGGGAAGATGGCAACGGTCAATGCGCCACCGGCGACGAAGATCGAGGCGGTTTCTTGTTTCATCAGTTCGGAGTTAACCGCCAGCGAGGTTACGGCGACGATGATCGGCAGGCCGGTCGCCGTGTACAAACTGACCTGGAGGCGCTCGCGCACCGTTTCAATTTCGGAACCGGTATGGCCCACATTTTCGCGCAGGAATACCGGCAGGCCGCGGGTGACAAGAATAAGCGCCGGGATGCCCAGTACCTTCCCCGGGTTATTAGCGATGGTATCCCAGTTAATCGTCATGCCAGAGACCACGAAGAAGACCGGGATGAGCATGGAGTGAAAGACCACATCGAGGCGGTGTTCTAGCCGGCGATGGAATTCATCCGGAATGATGCGGTTCAAGATAATGCCGGCGGCAAAGGCACCCAGCACGATGTCTAGCTCAAAGACCGCCGTGACGGCCATGAGCGTGGCAAGGATCAGAATGATGAGGCGCAAAATGGTCTGGTTGGTGGAACCCGCACCGGAGATAAACGCCGCTTTAACCCACGGAATCGTCGTGGCAATGGCCGCCGGCATGATGGCGACGGCCACGGAGATGCCGATGAACGCAAGCATAATTAGCAGCGTGGTCCACGTGGAGCGCGTGCTCAGCAGCAGCGCCATCGCGGTAATGGGGGCGACCTCACCAATAGCGCCGTGAATCATGACCGATTTGCCCACTTTGGTCTCGAGCACACGGTCCTGCTTCAACATGGGTTGCAGTGTTCCCAGTGCCGTGGACGTCAGCGCCAGCGCCACCACGATGGCACCTGGGACGTTATCGACCAAGAAGTACGCACCGACGCCGCAAGCCACGAGGCAGATAAGCCAGGTGGACAGCGCGGTTCCCGCCTCTTTGGTCTTGAGCGTAGAAATCTCGATCTCAAAACCGGCGAGCAAGAACAGCGCACCAACGCCCAGCTCTTTCAGCATGCTGATGCCGGCATCCTCATGGGCGACATCCAAAAGCGATGGGCCGATGACCATGCCAAAGATGATCAAAAGGGCAACGGCCGGCAGCCGGTTGCCCAACATGAACGACACTATGGGCGCCAACAGCGCCGCTAACATGATCCAGGCAAAGGAAACGAGGCTAGTGGTGTTTTCCGTCGCACCCGCTGCCAGAACAACAGTATCCGCAGCCCATCCCACATCTAAATGCATGGATCACAGCGTACGCACTCATCCCTGCACATGCCTACTCGGTATTCGTGTCTTTCGGCGGCGTGGGTGGCTTCGGCGGTTCCGGTGGCTTGGGGGCCTTGGGAGCCTCCGCGCTTGCCGATGGCGCCGGTGGTGCAGGCGGAGTGGATGGCGCGGACGATGCCGGCGGAGCCGGCGGGGCTGGCGGCGCAGCTGCCTCGGGTTTCTTGTCAGCCTGCGGTGGCTTTGGCGCTGCCGGAGCCTGTGGTGCCTTGGCAGCTTGCGGATCCTTTGGCGGTTGTGGAGCTGCAGGTGGTTCCGGCGCAGCCGATGCTTGCGATGCAGCGCGTGGCTGCGGGGCACTAGGCGGTTGGGGTGCCGCGGGTGCTTTCGCATCTGGAGCAGCCGGCGGAGTCGGGGCACCTGGAGCTGCCGGAGCCTTCGGAGCCGCCGGGGCACTTGGTGTCGAAGAAGAACCCGGAGCCGCTGGGGCCTTAGGAGCCTTTGGCGGCGTGGGAGCACCCGGTGGGGTTGGTGCGCTGGGCACGGAGGGGGCACTCGGTGCAGAAGGTGGAGTAGGTGCCGCCGGGGCATTAGTGGATTTCGGGGCACTCGGTGCGCTGGGTGCGTTGGGTGCCGAAGGATCCTTGGGGTCCGCCGGTGCCGAAGGAGCCGGTGCGGATGGAGCCGCAGCATTGGGAGCCGCCGGAGCCGTCGGAGCAGAGGGTGTGGCTGGGGCAGAGGGCGCGCTTGGAGCTGCCGATGCCGAAGGAGCAGAAGGCGCGGAGGCTGTAGCAGGTGGAGTGGCAGCTGTGGGGGTATTGCTGGAGGAGGGGGCATCGGCAGGCGTGGGTGCCTTGGGGGATTCAGCGGTGGTGGTAGCTGAGGCCGCACGGTGGCGCACTGGGGTGGCCAAGAAGGTCTTGGGACGAGGCTCTGGAAGGGTGCCCTTGTCATCCAGGGAAATGGAATTGCGCAGCATGGTGGCCACGTCGTTGACCTGGGTGGTGGGGGTGGACTCGGCGGCCAAAGACTTCACACCGCCGGTCATCATGACATTGCAGAACGGGCAGCCAGTGGCGATTTCCTCGGCGCCGGTCTCTAGTGCCTGCTCCGTGCGGAACTCATTGATGCGAGAACCCAGCTTTTCTTCCATGAACATGCGGGCGCCGCCGGCGCCGCAGCAGAAGGCCTCATCGCGGGACTTGTCCATCTCTCGCAACTCGACGCCCGTGGCCTCGAGAAGCTCGCGTGGTGGATCGAAGACCTTATTGTGCCGGCCTAAGAAGCACGGGTCGTGATAAGTGATGGGCTTGCGGTTTTCTGGGGTGCGCGGAACCGGCTGCAGCAGCTTCTCGCGTACTAGGCGGTTGAGTAGCTGCGTGTGGTGGAAGACATCGAAATGCCCGTCGAAGTCCGGGTACTCATTGCGGATGGTATTAAAGCAGTGCGGGCAGGTCGTGATGATTTTCCGCTGGCCTTCCGGCACGCCCTCGAAAGCGTTATTGAGGGTTTCCACGTTTTGTTGCGCCATCATTTGGAATAAGAACTCATTGCCGGCGCGGCGGGCGGGGTCGCCGGTGCAGGTCTCACCCGTAGAAAGCACGCCGAACTTTACGCCGGCGGTGTGCAGTAGATCCACGACGGCGCGGGTGGTGCGGCGGCCATTGTCATCATAGGCACCGGCGCAGCCGACCCAGAGGAGGTATTCCATATCGGAGAAATCCGCGGCGTCCTCGCCAATGATGGGTACCTCGATGCCATCGGCACGCGCCTCATCAATCCAAGCACGCCGCTCGGAATTATTGCGGCCCCAGGGGTTGCCCTTGGTTTCCATGTTCTTAAATAGGCCGGTGAGCTCTGAGGGGAAATCGGATTCCGCCAAGACCTTGAAGCGGCGCAGGTCTGCAATATGGTCGATGTGCTCGATATCAGTGGGGCACTGATCCACGCAGGCCCCGCAGTTGGTGCAGGACCACAGGACGTCATCGTCGATGACACCAGCCATCGAGAGCACATCGAGGCCCTCGTGCGGGTTGTAATTATCTAGCGCACCTTGACGCAAGTCCATCATGACCTTTTTGGGGCTGAGCGGCTTATCGGTATTCCAAGCCGGGCACAGCTCTTGGCAGCGGCCGCATTCAGTGCACGCGGTTGAATCCAGCAGCATCTTCCAGCTGCCAGGGGTGATGTCTTCTTCCAAGTCCGGGGTGGGCAGGGATTTAAGCGCCTTATCCCCAGAGGTATTGCGCTGGAAAAAGATATTGAAAAACGCCATGAAGCGGTGCCACATGACACCCCACTGGAAATTGCGGGCAATAAAGAAGATGAAGAGAAGCCCGGATAGCAGCTTGACCAAGGCGAAGAAGCTGACCAGTGCCGGGGACTCAGGCAGTGCCTTAGCTAAGTGAACGGTCAAGAAATCCGCGACTGCGGAACCGCCACCAAAGGCCGCGATCTTGGAAGCTTTGACCAAGAGCATGCTGAGGCCCTCGATGAATACAATGGCCTCTACCCACCGGGCCGCCGCCGTTTGGGAGTTGAAAAAGCGGCTGCCGCGCTCGGTATCGCCTAGTTTCAGGCGCACTCCGATGAGGAAGCAGATGCCCAGCACCGTGCCGATGCCAAGCATTTCTTCTACAAAGTGATACACCGGCCAGGTGCTTAAGCCAGGCCACCCTTTATCCGGGGCGAAGGTTTGGATATAGGCCTCAAACCACACCAGGATGCCGAATAAAAAGCCCACCATGACCGCCCAGTGAGCGGCATTGACCAATGGCTTTCCCTTGAAGTGGGTGTGGCCGAAGACCTCTACCAGCACGCGCCCGAGGCGTTTTAGAGGGCTATTGGTGCGCTCTAGTTGGGTTGGTCCGCCCGAGCGGATGAACTTAATGAGCGCGCCTATGCGGGCGAAAAAGTATAGCCACACCGGAATCGATGTGGCTATAGCAATCCAACCGGATACGGTTGTCATTCGTGCTCCTTCACTACTAATGCTCCACGTTGTTATCTACCTTAAGGCCTCAAGGTGCAATCGTGGGAGTCAGTATTCAGTAACTATGAGTGAAGGGGTAAAGGCCTTAGTAGTGGAAGCCGCCTTCAGCTTCCGCCTTCTCAAAGGCGCGGGTAGCGATAGGAACCATGCGTGCCTTACGCGGGAGGACGGAGAAGACGCCACGGACGGCGCGGGAGAAGATCTTGAGCTTGCGCTCATCCTTCTTGGTCCACTCCCAGCCAAGCTTGTTGCGCAGCTTGTCCGGAATCATGCCGATTGCAACCCACAACAGCAGGCGGGATGCGTAAGGTGCAATGGGCTTCCACAGCCAGTTGGGCACCTTGGGATCTGGGGTGTCGAGGGTAAGGCCGTTGATGATGCGGGACCGCTCGATGGTCTCGCTGATATCGAGGGTATCGATCATGTTGTCCACGTACTCTTCAAACTCAGCGTACGTCTTTGGCGCATCGTCGGGCTCTGCAACCTCGTAGAAGGTGTACCAGGTACGGGTCTCCTGGAAGAGCTGCTCGCGCTCCTCTGGGGTCAAAGGATCCATGAAGTTGCCGGCCAACTGGTACGGCATAGCAGCGAAGGTGGCGTGTGCCCAGTAGTAAACATCCGGGTTCAGCGGGTGGTAGCGGCTTCCATCTGGGTGGGTGCCCTTGATGTCCTTGTGGAAGTCACGAATCATGACGCCAACTTCTGGGCCTTCATAGATCGTGCGGATGATCGGGAAGGCGGAGCGAACCAAGCGTGCAACCTCGTTATCAAAAACGTTGGAGTGCTGCACCAAGGACCGGCTGACGTCACGCTGGGCAATCTGCAAAAGACCAGCAGACAGTGCGACGAATGCGGAGCGCCAGTCACCAAAGCGCTGCCACAGGATGGAATCCGGGCCCAGCTCAGGCAGGTTATCGGTGTTATTATCTGCAGTCTGGGTGTGCTTGTCGTTTACAGTGCTTTCAGGATTGCTCAGAGTAGTCATTATGCCTCCTTAAGGGCAGTAGCGGACTTTTGTTGTTTCTGGCGTTCGGACGAGGCGGACTCAGGGGCGTAGTTGGATGCTCGCTTGAAATCATGGGCCGGTGCATCGAACCCTGCGAGCACTTCGCGGATTCCGCGTACGGTACCGGGCTGAACCAACCACTTATCGTGCTTGACGGTTAGTTCGCCTGGTCCACGAATCTCGAGCTGGCGGACGTAACGGCGGCAGTGATCGGCGCGGGCTTCGATGACAGCCAGTGGGCGACGCTTGAGGTAAGAGTCACGCGGGGTGGGGCCGTCAACAAAGAGGGTATTAGGCAGCCCGAATACCTCTACGCCGTGGTGGAGGTACATGTCATCGACGCTGGCCTTTGACCGTCCTGGAACGGAAATCCACGGGGACTCCTCGCCGGTGGCGCGAATCAACACATCGAAAGCTTGGGTTTCCTGACCAGAATCACCGAGGTAGGAGATTTCCCATTTGCCCTCTGCTCGGTCGAACTCGGCACCAGTAACGGCGGTGGAACCGCGGAACTCGGCGCCACTGGCAGCAACAGCCTCTTCAAGGTGGCGTACTACAGAAGCTGGCGAGCCATCAGTTTTAGTGAGACGGAGGTACGGGGTACGGAAGTGGTGCTTCCGGGAAACCTCAGTGGCCTCAGCGGAATTGAAGTGACCACCGATGTGTGGTTCTTGTTCAAAAAGAACGGTGTCGAATCCAGAGAATGCGCATTCAGAAGCCGCGGCGCATCCGGCTACTCCGGCACCAACCACTGCGACAGTCGGTCGGCGGTATGGCTTGAACATACTGTTCCTTTCGAGTTTCACAGGGCGCTTACTGGCCGCTGTGTGTTTGTGCAATTTATGTATTCAGCAGAACACATTTCTGAGTATGTTGTGATCGTACACACATGCCTGCTAAATGTGAAGTGAGTTACTGAATTTAAGCGGTGACTGCTTATGCTGCGCAGTGCTTAGGGGAGGAAACGCAAGGCCTTTCCTAAGCGCAATGCAGAGCTCAGCAAAGTGCCGTAGTACTTATTGGGAAGCCAGCTTGGCCCACGCATCGGCATGATCCTTTGCGAGGAGATATTCTTCGCTTCCGTATATTTGGTCAGACCCTCGTGGCCATGGCGGCGACCAACACCGGACTCCTTGACACCACCCAGCGGGGTAGAAATCGAGGCCCACGTAGAGGCGTAACCGTCATTGATGGTCACGCTGCCTGCTTCAATTTTCTCAGCGATGCCCTGCGCGGTCTCGGGTTGTCCGAATACAGAGGAGTTCAGGCCGTAGGGCAATTTATTTGCCTGCTCGATGGCCTCTTCGACATCGCGCACGCGTTGCACATAGACCACGGGGCCAAAGACCTCTTGCTCTGCAAGCTCGGTGCCTTCTCCCAAATCAGTGAGAACCGTGGGTTCAAAGTGGTAGGGGCCAATATCCGGGCGGGGCTTGCCGCCGGTAATAACGGTGGCGCCCTTATCCACCGCATCGTCGACAAAGTGCTGCACCACATCTAGTTGGTTTTGGCCGATGAGTGAACCCATCGTGTAGTCCCAGTTCAAACCGGAACCAAGCTTGATGGACTCGGTTGCCCGGCGGAATGCGATGATAAATTCATCGAATATGGCATCGGGAACGTAGATGCGCTCAATCGACACGCACAGCTGGCCCGAATTGGAAAAGCAGGCGGTAGCGATGGTGTCAATATGCTTGTCGATGTCCGCATCCGGCGCGATGATCATCGGGTTCTTGCCACCCAGTTCTGCGGAGTATCCAACGAGGCGCTCGCCTACGGTGGTACCCAAAATCTTGCCGGTCTTGGTAGAACCGGTAAACATCAGGTAATCGCAGCGTTCTGAGATGGCGGAGCCGACGACTCGACCGGAGCCGGTAACGATCTGCAGCAGATCCTTCGGCAGTCCTGCTTCCCTCAAGAGGTAGAGGGAAATCAGGTTAGAAAATGGAGTGGATCCATCGGGCTTGGCCACTACGCCATTGCCAGCAAGTAGCGCCGCAACGGCATCGGAAATGCCCAATGCTAATGGATAGTTCCATGGGCTGATTTGCCCCACAACGCCCTTAGGAACCCGCTGCAGGTGAGTTGTGGTGATGAGTGGAAATGCGCCCGGCTGCTTCTGAGTGGCCAGTAGCTTTGGCGCATTATTTGAGTAATAACGCGCGTTATTTAGCACATCGAGTACCTCATCAAAGGCGGCCGTGCGGTCCTTGCCGGTTTCCAATTGGATGAAATCCGCCAGCAGCTCGCGGTGTTTAGCCACGAGGTGGTGGAAGCGCTTCATTACCTTTACGCGCTGCTTAACGTCGGTATCGGCCCAGGCCTTTTGGGCCTGACGCGAACGGCGGAAAGCCTCATCTACGTCTTCTTCGGAACCTACTCCAACCCATCCTAATTCTTCTTCGAATAGGGGGGAATGGACCGCTTGGTGTTCGCCTTTGTCCAGCGAACCAGTGGAGTAGTTAGTGGTGAGATGTTGTAGCTCAGTCAGTAAATGCTGTGGCAAGGGCCGTTCTTGTAGACGGCGTGGTAAAGACATGTAATGCACGCTCCAGAAAGATCAATGAAAAGGTTCGTGAGCTAAAAAGCTCACGAACAATTGGGAAGCCGGTGTGTTTTAGAACGGGCAGCCGGCAGCACGGCGTGCGGCTACTGCATCATCGGAATCCGGCTTGTCGGTAGATTCCGCGGTGGCAGCAGAGTCCTTAGCCTGGGCGGCGTTGTAGCCTTGGATCTTCTTCGGCTCCTTGTACTTGCCCTCAATCATGCCGTTCTTGATCATCAAGGAACGACCAGGCTCCATGTAGCGCTTGTCCTCTGGGAGGTGGTCCATGATGAAGCGAACGGACTTGGCGATGCGGTCGAAGCGCTTTTGGTCGCGCTTGGTCCACTTCAGATCCAAGATGTCGCGGTACTTTTGCGGCAGGGTAGCCACAGTCAACCAGATGGCGCTGCGCATAATGGGCTTCCAGATAACCTTCCATACGGCCTCTGGAACGCCTTCCGGAGCCTTGACCGGCTCTACGCGTGCGGTGCGCAGTGCGAAGTCAACGGTCTGGTTGCGCTCGAGCACGGTGTCTGCCATGTCATCCATGTACTTGATCAAGTCATCGTAGTTATCAATGACCGGACGCTCAGACATGCCGTACTTGTCCCACCAAGTCACGCCCTCGCGAACGATCTGGTCGCGCTCTTCCTTGGTGAATGGAGTACCGAAGAGGTCTTGGGCGTAGATAACGCGGTAGACGAAGGTAGCGTGTGCCCAGTAGTAGGTCTCTGGGTTCAGGGAGTGGTAACGCTCGCCATTTTGCAGCGTGCCCTTAATGGTGACGTGGTAGTCGCGGATACGCTCACCGATGTCCCCATCATCGTAGATGGACTGAATAATCTGCGGCGTAGAGCGCTGCAGACGGGCGAAAGGTTCGTCAAAGAACTTCGAGTGGTCCAAAAGGGACTGACCAATCGCTGGGTGCATATTCTGCAAAATGCCGGTGTAACCGCGCAGTAGCTGCAGGCGGTTGTCCGAGCCCCACTTCCACAACAGGGAATCCGGGCCCAAAGGAGCGCGCCGCAGTTCGCGCTTTTCTTCCTTCTTGTCCTGAGCGTTTACTTCTTCTGCACCGGACTGAGAGGAATCAATGTGGGTATTTTCTTCGTTTGCCTGTGCATTTTCGGGTTTCAGTGAGTTGGACAATTCGACCCTCCTTAGTCGATAAAATCTGATGGTTGTGTAGCGTAACACACACCGGTGGGCACCTATTACATGGCGCACAAATGTGGGGGTGCAACGATGTGCGCTGCAGGTTTAGTGGGGGATTTGAAGTTGACAACGGCAGGGGGTGCGATAATCTTCATTAAACATATGACTTGGGCTACACCGTTGCGGGCGTATTTAATTGCACCCCTATTTGTGTGACGTGTCTCAGGTAGTGTTAACGTGTGTTCAAGCTCATTTAATCAGTGGATTGCGTAGGTCTAATACTCATCATCGGCTTGTGTACCTCTGGCCGCGGTAAAGAGTGGGCTGAAAATTCACCGTAGACGGGGGATGCCGCTAAAACAGGCTGCTACCCCGCCTTTTCAATTCCACAGAAAGGTTCCTTCATGGGCAGGATTAGTATTCCAAAGTTTGCAACCGCACTGGCTGCCGGGCTTGCGGCTTTTGGCGTAACAGGTTTTGCGGTAGCCCAAGGTGGCTTGACCGCTAATATCGCACTTTCAGGAACCTTCTTTAAGGTGAACATGAGCCACCTAGAGGGCGAAGGATTGTCGATCTTCGTTGATAGGGACAGGATGGGAGAGGAAACCATCCCGGCCGCGCGCTTGAAGTTTGAGCACGCCGTGGCTTCCAACTTGTGCCTGTCCGCCAATCTTCCTGATGTCCCAGGGATTGGCGAGACCACCTTCGCCCTCCGTGCGAATGGTGATGACAGTGTGGAGGTAGAAAACCTCTTGGTTGGTGCTACCGACATTAAGGGTCAGCTCGATCTGACGAACGCCAACGTGGGTGTTGACGCCAGCCAGGTCAATGACAAGGCAGATCCAGGTTCGTGGGGATTGTACGCGCAGAAGGTGACCCTGAGCGCGGATGATATTCGTACGACCTCGGTGGGAGCAGAAAGGCTCGCTGCCTCTGGTGTGAATGTGACGGTGAAGAGGGGAAGCAACAACAATGGCTGCTAAGTCTTCTGATGATGAGACTTTGCGCATGCCTGCGGTGACCGAAACCGATACCGATAACGGCGAAGCTGCACGCAGCGCACAAGATTCCTCCCAGGAGTCGGCCGGAAATACCGCTGGCGAGGCCGCCATTGGCGCCGATCATGCTAGTGCTTCGGAGACGAAGGCCGAGGACACCGCTGATGCTGGTGCTGAAGCCACGGCCACAGCGGAAAGCGATGGAGAGAACACATCGCAGTCGGTAGCGGATGCGGTCAAAGGTGCTAATGAACCGCAGGATTCCGCAGCGAATAACAAGAATGACAAAGCCGTAACCAGAGTGGCCCCTAAAGAGAGCTGGTGGAAGCGGTTTAAACACTGGCGCAAGCGTCGTCCGTTCGCGGGTGGCTTGTTGCTTATCTTGTCCGGCATCGCCATCGCTGCGCCGGCCTATATTACTGTGCGCATTTCTGATCTGCTGGTCATGATTTCCACGGTGTCGGGCGTTTCGACGCTTCTTATTGGTGCGGCACTTATCATGTTCGGCCTAGGATCTTGGTTTAGGCAGGAGACGTCGTCTTACCTGGGTGTTTTAGCCATCTTGGTAGCGATCGTCGCGCTTCCCACCACCAACCTGGGTGGCTTCGTTATAGGCAGCCTTTTGGGCATTATCGGTGGTGCGCTCGCATTTGCTTGGCAGCCACAGGATCGCCAGAAGTCTCCTAAGAAGCGCAAGAAGAAGAAAAAGTCCCAGGCCAAAGAACTGGCGGTTTCAGCATGAAGCTATTCAGGCTGAGCTCACTACCGCGTCGTCGCTCCGCTCGTGTGGTAAAAGGTAGTGCGCTCGCAGTGCTCTGCGCTTTTACAGCGGTGTGTGCGGTGAACCAACCTGAGGAAACCCGTGCGCAGGAAGGCTTGGCCTTAGCGCAATCTGAACTCAGCACGGTGACTGCTGATAATGTCACCCTGACTGGAAACGTAAGCGCCTCGCTCATCACTGTGCCTACCGCACAGGGTGAACAACGAGCACTGAAGCTCGTAGGTGATAAGTTGGCGGCGCGAAACCTCTCGTTGACCCTGCCCGCAGCTATGGGACAAGGCAAGCTAACCACTGGTGACGTGGAAACCACCGTCACGGACGGGCCGGTCACCGTCCTGACCACTGGACTGCAGACAACGCCTGCAGTGGTGGATCACCCCACCATTCCGGTAAACGTCGATCTATCCAACGGCGATCTCAACGCGGTGCTTGATCAATTGGGCGTTCCTGACCCGCACGTGGTGCCCGATGCTCCTATCCCAAACGTTTTGATGGAGCACATTTCGCTGCAAGATGTCACCATGGAGCTGGTCAACCTGCAGGGCGCTAATTTGCATGCCCCGCAGGTCCAGCTCAACGTGCAGTAACCACGCAGCGGCTCCCCCTTAAGCCTCGTTGAACTGCGATTGGTGCAGGCGCCAATAAGCGCCCTGGGCGCGCAGCAGTTCTTCGTGCGAGCCTTGCTCGACGATGCCCCCGTTTTCCATCACCAAGATCAGATCAGCATCCCGGATGGTGGATAGGCGGTGGGCGATGACGAAGGAGGTGCGCTCTGCGCGCAGGGCATTCATGGCCTCTTGGACAAGCACCTCGGTGCGGGTATCCACGGACGAGGTCGCCTCATCCAAGATGAGCAGCGCAGGCTGGGCCAAAAAGGCGCGAGCAATGGTAATCAACTGGCGCTCACCGGCGGAGATGGCGCCGCCATCTTGGTCGATGACGGTGTCATAGCCCTCCGGTAGGGAGTGAACGAAGCGATCCACGTAGGTGGCCTTGGCAGCGGCAATAACCTCATCGTCCGTGGCATCGAGCCGGCCGTAGCGGATATTGTCCATGATGGTGCCCTCAAAGAGGACGGCATCTTGTAGCACCATGCCCACCTGGGAGCGCAGGGCGGTGCGGGGCATGTGGGCGGTATCGTGGCCATCGATAAGAATGCGCCCAGAATCGATGTCATAAAAGCGCATGAGCAGGTTGACCATGGTGGTCTTGCCCGCGCCGGTGGGCCCCACGATCGCCGCGGTTTGCCCCGGTTCCACGCGCAGGTTGAGCCCGGTAATAAGTTCCTTCTCCGGAGAATAGGAAAAGTCAACGTCCTGGAACTCCACGCGGCCGCGGGCGCGGCCGGCCAGCTCATCGCTGGCGCAATCCAACGATTGCTCTTCCGCATCGAGGAATTCGAAGACGCGCTCAGCAGAGGCCACGCCGGATTGCACCTGCTGCATCATGCCGCCCAATTGGCCCAGCGGCTGGTTAAATTCGCGGGAGTATTGGATAAAGGCGGTGGCCTGGCCCAGGGTCATCTGCCCGTTGGCCACGCGCAGGCCGCCCAAGACGGCGATGGCCACATAAGACAAGTAGGACACGAATTGCATGATGGGCATCATGATGCCGGAGAGGAATTGCGCCAGTGCAGAGGAGCGGAAGAGCTCGTCATTGCGCTCATCAAATTGGCGCGTCATATCCTCCGTGCGGCCAAAGACGATGCCCAGATCGTGGCCGGAGAAGGACTCTTCCACTTGGCCATTAAGCTGGCCGGTAGCGCGCCACTGCGTTTTGAACTGGCGTTGCGAGCGCCCGCCGATGACCCCGATGATCAGCGCGGTCAGCGGCAGCGCCAAGAGTGCCACCAGGGCGAGCTGCCAAGAGATGCTAAACATCATCACGGTGATGCCCAGGATCATCAAGATATTATAAAACAGCTGGGAAAGCGCCTGCTGGAGGGCCTGTTGCACATTGTCGATGTCATTGGTGGTGCGCGAGAGGATATCGCCGCGCTGGCGGGAATCGAAGTAATTTAACGGCAGGGCATGCACCTTGGCTTCCACGCGCTGGCGCAGCTCGTAGACCGTGTCGATGGTCAGGCGGTTTAAGATGAGCCCCTGCCAGAGCTGGAAGCCGGCAGAGACGATGTACATCGCTATCACCGCGATGATAAGCGTGCCCAAGCGGGTAAAGTCGATGCCTTCTCCGGGAGTGAAGTCCATGCCGGAGGCCATATCGGCCACCTGGTCTTGGCCCTGGGCGCGCATGCCGTCGATGGCTTGCTGCGCAGAGATGTCTGCCGGCAGCTCGCGGGAGATGACTCCGGAGAAGATGACGTCCATGGCATCGCCCAAGACCTTGGGAGCGAAGACCGCGAGGAAGACGCAGACTACGTTCATCGCCGCCACTACCGCTAGCAGCCGCTTATAGGGCATGAGCAGTAGTAGCAAGCGTTTAGCAGAGGGCCAGAAGTTCTTGGCCTGGCGGGGCGCGGAACCGGACCATTCATCGGCGGCGACCTTGGCCTCAAGCTCCTGGAGCTCGGCGTCCTCAGCGGAGGAGTTGTGTGTGGTGTCCTTGGCCATTACTGCTCTCCTCCAGCTACTCCAGCGGTTTCTTGGGATTCAACGATTTCCTGGTACACGCCCGAGGATTTCAGTAACTGCGCGTGGGTGCCGCGGGCGACGATGCGCCCGGCATCGATGACCAAAATCTGATCAGCATCTTGGATGGAGGCCACGCGCTGGGCCACGATGATGGTGGTGACGGCCTCGCCGCGCTGGGCAAAAGACTGGTGCATGGCAGCGCGCACATTGGCATCCGTGACCACATCCAGCGCGGAAAAGGAATCATCAAAGAGATAAATGCGCGGCTGGGCCACGAGCATGCGGGCGATGGACAGGCGCTGGCGCTGCCCGCCCGATACATTGGTACCGCCCTGTGCGATGGGCATGTCCAGGTCATCGACGAAGTCTGCCTGCGCTACGCGCAGCGCCTCCCATAGTTCATCGTCTGTGGCCTCGGGGCGGCCCAACCGCAGGTTGGAGGCCACCGTGCCGCTAAAGAGGTAAGCCTTTTGCGGCACGAGCGAGACGCGGCTGACGATGTCCGGGCGGGAGAGGGAGGTTGTCGGGGTGGCATCGATCAGCACCTCGCCCTCGCTCGGGACATACAGGCGCGGGATGAGGGAAAGCAGCGTGGTCTTGCCCGCGCCGGTAGAACCAATGATCGCGGTGGTGGTGCCGGGAGTGGCGGTAAAGGAAATATCCTCTAGCACTGGGGCATCCGCGCCGGCATAGGAGAAGCTGACATTGCGAAACTCCACGGTGCCGGACATGGTTTCAGGGGTGACGGTATCTTGCGGCGGGGTAATGGACGGCTCGTGGCTCAAGACCCCGGTGATGCGGCGGGCACACACGAGGGCGCGCGGGAGCATCATCGCCATAAACGTGCCCATCATGACCGCGGCGAGGATTTGCAGTAGGTATTGGAGGAAGGCGGTGAGCCCGCCGACATCGACAAGCCCGGCATCCACGCGGTGGCCGCCAAACCACAGCACGGCGCCCGTCGCCACGTTCAAGATGACGGTGATAAGCGGGAACATGAGGACAAAAAGCTGGCCGATTTTCAGCGAAAGCTGGGTAATATCCTTGTTGGCCTTGGTAAAGCGCTCAGTTTCATAAGCCTCGCGCACAAAGGCGCGCACGACGCGGATGCCGGTGATTTGCTCGCGCAAGGTGCCGTTAATAGTGTCCAATTTGTCCTGCATAGAACGAAAAGCGGCATAAGCCGCACGATGAGGACGGAGATGGTGCCGAGCAGCACCGCGACAGAAACCCACACCAACCAGGACAGTCCGGCGTCCTCGCGGATGGCCATAATGATGCCGCCTATGGACATAATGGGTGCTGTGACCATGAAGTTCAGCATCATCATGTAGACCATCTGCACTTGCTGCACGTCATTGGTGCCGCGGGTAATAAGCGTGGGCGTGCCGAACTCGCTCATATCTTCTGCAGAGAAGGTAGTGACCTTGCGGAAGACCTCGCTGCGCAGATCCCGGCCTACGGCCATGGCGGTGCGGCTGCCGCACCACACTGCGCCGATGGCGGTAATCACCTGAACAAAGGCCACGATGAGCATGATTCCGCCGGTGCGCCAGATATAGTCGATATCGCCTTGAGACACGCCTTCATCAATGATCTTGGCGTTCAAGGAGGGCAGATACAGGGTCGCCGCGGTGGACAGCGCCTGCAGGACAAGTACCGCTATGACGTAGAGCGTATAAGGCGCCGAGCGGGTGAAGAGGATTCGGACTAGATCCATAAACCTGCGCTTCTTTCGGGACTAATAGGGGGGTAACCGCGCAAGTATATCTGGTTGGCGCACGCGGGGCGAACGATATTTTTTGGCACCTGCCCGTTTGGTACCCGCCCGCAAGGCCGAATCTAGACCAAGACGTGTGCCAGCTGTGCCTGAGCGATGACGCTGGTCCAGTCCTCAAAATCCGTGATTGGCGTGCACAGTCCCTCCCACGTGGTGACGGGAATACCACGGGCCTTTAACTCCATGACGATGAGCTCGCGGTCACCGTGGGCGGCCAACTGGTGGACCTCGTTATGGGTGATATCGCCGTCTACTCCCACGCGCACGTTTCCCAGCAGGCGCAGCCGCGGAGTAGTACCCGGTGTGCACTCGTGCGGCACGGCCTCCTCGAGCACCCCGGCAAGCCCCGCGAACCGACGAAGTAGACCGAACGGTGCAGTTTTTTCTGAGATGAGGTCTACGCACATGCCGGCGCTCAGGAGCCTTTCCGCAGTGGATAAGGCGGCAGGACCTTCTCCAATGATGGCAACACGCTGCATAAAAGTTCCTCCTTGGGCGAATCCAGTCCGCCCGCGATAGACTACGTTGTCTATAAATCTAGTCAGCTTGGTCCAGAAATAAAACATTTTATTCTTTCCTTCGGCCAAGCTCAGCGCCGTTTCCGGAAAAACGTGCTGCGTGAGCTACCGGGGTTGCCTAGTGTGTGAGCTCATGAACCCAACGACGAACTTGCTGGATGGCGGAAAGCCCTTCCGCGATCCCCACATCTCGCCCGAAGGCACGCGCGATACCGCGCCGCTTTCCACTGACGTGGCCGCGCGCAATGAACAGCTAGTGGAAAAGTGGGCGGATAAGCTCGCCTACGAATCCGCAGAAAACATCACCGAGTGGGCCGCCGAGCACGCCCCTGGCCGGCTTGCGGTCACCATGTCCATGGAAAATACCGTGCTGGCAGAGCTCTCCCACCGCGCCGGGCTCGCAGCGGATCTGCTCTTCATCGATACCGGCTGGCACTTCCCTGAGACCCTTCAGGTGGCCGAAGAGGTGGAAAAGCGCTACCCGGATCTCCCCCTTGTCCGCGTGCTGCCGCTGCTGAGCCCCGAAGAACAAGACGAGGTGTACGGCCCGCGCCTCTACGCGCGCGATACTTCCGCCTATAACCGCATGCGCAAGGTCGAGCCACTGAATATGGCAATGGATCCTTATGTCGGATGGGTCACGGGCCTGCGCCGGGCCGATTCTGAACACCGCGCCCACGCCCCAGCGCTCAGCCTGGACCGCACTGGGCGGTTAAAGATTTCGCCGATGATCACTTGGAACTTGGACGATACCGATCAGTACATCGCAGATAATGACCTCATCATCCACCCGCTGACCCTGCAGGGATACCGGTCCATCGGCGACGCGCCGTTGACCTTCCCGGTCGGCGATGGTGAAGACGCCCGCTCCGGGCGAGTATTTGGAGATGGCAAGACAGAATGCGGGTTACACGAATAATGAGCACACTTTCCCCACACCTACAAGACCTAGAAAATGAATCCATCCACATCCTGCGCGAGGTGGCCGGGCAATTCGATAAGGTAGGCATCCTCTTTTCCGGCGGCAAGGACTCCGTCGTCGTCTTCGAACTGGCCCGCCGCGCCTTCGCCCCGGCCACGGTGCCATTTGAATTGCTCCACGTGGATACCGGCCATAACTTCCCCGAGGTCATCAAATTCCGCGATGACTTGGTCGCAGAATCCGGTGCCCGCCTCCACGTCGCCCACGTTCAAGACTGGATCGATAGCGGCGAACTGCAGGAACGGCCCGATGGAACGCGCAACCCGCTGCAGTCGGTGCCGCTGGTAGAGACCATCGCCAAGCGCGAGTACGACGCCGTGCTGGGTGGGGCCCGCCGCGATGAGGAGCGCGCCCGCGCCAAGGAACGCATCTTTTCCATCCGCGATTCCTTCGGTGGCTGGGACCCGCGCCGCCAGCGCCCCGAGCTGTGGGACCTGTACAACGGCGGCAAGATGGCCGGCGAAAACGTGCGCGTCTTTCCCATTTCTAACTGGACCGAATCCGATATTTGGGAATACATCGGCGCGCGCGGGCTCGAGCTGCCGCCCATTTATTACTCGCACCAGCGCGAGGTCTTCAACCGCGGCGGCATGTGGCTTTCGCCAGGTGAATGGGGCGGGCCGAAAGGCGATGAGCAGCTAGAGACCCGCACCGTGCGCTACCGCACCGTCGGCGATATGTCCTGCACCGGTGCCGTCGACTCCACCGCATCCAGCCCCGATGAGGTGCTCGCGGAAATCTCCATTTCCACCCTGTCTGAGCGCGGCGCCACCCGCGCCGATGACAAACTTTCCGAATCCGCCATGGAAGACCGCAAGAAGGAAGGCTACTTCTGATGACGACTACCCTCGAGCCGAATGTCGGCGCCCTCAAACAGCGCGATACCCTGCGCTTATGCACCGCTGGCTCCGTTGATGACGGCAAATCCACCTTCGTCGGCCGCTTGCTCTATGACACCAAGTCCGTGCTCGCGGACCAGGTCGAGTCCATGGAGCGCTCTTCCTCCGATCGCGGTTTCGATGGCATGGACCTGTCCCTGCTTGTCGATGGCCTGCGTGCCGAGCGCGAGCAAGGCATCACCATCGACGTGGCCTACCGCTACTTCGCCACCGATAAGCGCACCTTCATCCTCGCCGATACCCCAGGCCACGTGCAGTACACCCGCAATACGGTCACCGGTATGTCCACCTCGCAGGTAGTGGTGCTGCTTATCGATGCCCGCCACGGCGTTGTCGAACAAACCCGCCGCCACCTCAACGTGGCCGCGCTTTTGGGCGTGCGCCACGTTGTCCTCGCGGTCAACAAGATCGACCTCGTGGACTATGACGAGCAGGTCTTCCGCGATATCGAGGCCGAATTCCATAAGATTGCGCAGCGCCTGGACATTACTGATACCACCGTCGTGCCCATTTCCGCGCTCAAGGGCGATAACGTGGTCGAGCGCTCTACCACCATGGACTGGTACACCGGCCCCACGGTCCTCGAGGTCCTTGAGACCATTCCCGTCGCTACTGGCCGCGCCGATGAGCTGGACTTTCGCTTTCCCATCCAGTACGTCATCCGCGAGCACGCCACCGATTACCGCGGCTACGCTGGCCGCGTGAAAGCCGGGTCCATCGCCGTGGGCGACGAGGTGCACCTCCCCGAAGGCCGCACCAGCACCGTCACCCAGATCGATACCGCCGATGGTCCTGCCTCCTTGGCCGCCGCCGGTGATTCTGTGACGCTGCTGCTTGCCGATGACGTCGATCTCACCCGCGGCGATCTCCTCGCCGGCGCTCAGCGTCCCCCGGCCACCCGGGAATTCGATGCCACGGTGGTAGGACTTACCGAAAAAGACCTGAAACCTGGCCAGATGGTAAAGCTGCGCTACGGATCCTCCTTGGTCAAGGCCCGCATCGCTGCCCTTGCCCGCACCTTGGATCTCGATGGCGTATCTGACGTGGATGATCTCGAGGCCGTTGTCATGAACGATATCGCCCGCATCACCATCCAGACCCAGGCCGAACTGCCCGTGGAGGATTACGCCGCCCGCGGCGCCGTGGGAAACTTCCTGCTCATTGACCAATCCTCCGGCAATACCCTGGCCGCCGGCTTCGTTGGCCACCGCCTGCGCTAAGACTCATGTACCAAGCGCACAGATGTCTACAGCAACCGCGATTCGCTCGATGCTAGGGCGAATCCGAGGAGAACGCGGTAGCTGTAGACATATGTGGTGCGCGCTTCATCAGGACCATCGCCGAAAAGGCAGAAGCC
Organism: Corynebacterium sp. KPL2830; assembly: GCF_040225635.1. Lineage (NCBI taxonomy): Bacteria > Bacillati > Actinomycetota > Actinomycetes > Mycobacteriales > Corynebacteriaceae > Corynebacterium > Corynebacterium sp. KPL2830. The sequence goes on from NZ_JBEHFR010000014.1 coordinate 25,191, forward strand.
CTTCTTAACAGGGATCGCTGAAGTCTGCGTTGTTATTTAGGGATCGGGCGTTGCCGCCGGACGTCGCCTTGAGTTCGCAGACTTTGTCCACGCTGTGGCCGGCATCGAAGTAGATCGCATAGGCCGTGCCTCCGTCGACTTGGCCGCGGAGAGAACTACAGGCATTGCCGGAAAGAATCTTGGAACCCGGGTATTTGTTTTGCACGCGTTGCGTCTCTGCTGACGGATCTTCGCCCACAGGAATGATGGCAGACTCGACGATCATGATGTAGCGGCCATCGCATTGATCATTTCCGGTGGATTGATCGGAGCGGATCTGGGTCTCCGTTGTCGTCTTTGTCGCAGGTCCAGGTTTCTCTGCGGCCGCGTCCTCATCCTCCTTACCGGTCTGCGCAGCCTCAGGGGAAGGACCTTCGGCGTATTCGGTTTCCTCTTGAGACGTGGTGACGGGGACAAAGGCGTCGACGTCAGTGGAATCAGCAGAGTCGCTGTTATTCGTGAGCGCCCACGTGACACCGGCGGTGATTGCGATGATGGCAATGATTGCGAGGACGATCATCGCCAAGCGTGCGGCCTTGCCATTTTTTCCACCATCACCTGTGGAATCTCCGGTGGGGGAAGAGGAATTCCACGATTGGTGCTGAGAGGGATCCGGCTGACCCAAAGAATTATTAGTCAACGAGGGAGCTCCTTTGCATGCTTCGGTTGGAGGATTGAGTAGAAAACTTGATGAGAATTAATGAAGTCGCGCCATACTATATCCATCCATTGCCTTAGGACCATTTAAAAAGTCGGGTTTTAGTACGGTAGGTACGCCCTAGTAACTAGGTAGATTCTTACTAGCACGGCTCAATTTCCTCAATAAGATCTTCTGGCACATTTTCTTCCTCCAGGTAGCCCCGGGTATAGCAGGCAATTTCCGCTGGATGGATCATGCCATCCGGCCGCATCCTATTCCAGCCGTTGCCACTCCACTGAAAGAGCGAGAAATGCGAGGTGCCGGATTCGGCCACATAAAGCCAGCTGTCATCGCAATGTAACTGGATGGGCCGATGGAGTTGGCCAATCGCTTCCCCGTAGTAACTGCCACATTTTTCTTCCGTGGATATGCTCTTTTCTTTCGATTCTTCCTTCGTGGAAGCCCCATCCTTCTGCTTGTTAGGCGCAGCCTCTTCTTGCTTTTGAGGCGCAGGGTCGTCCGCAGTGTCGGTGGATTCATCTTCCTCGGAACCGGGTGCATTCTTAGGGGAGGATTCTTGTAAATCAGAAAATGCGGGCTCCGCGGCTTCATTGGTGGAGCTTGCCGGTCTATTAAAGGAAAAGGTCACTCCCGCCACCAAGGCAATAACAGCGATGATGGCGATGGTGATCATCACGCCCCTCTTGCCTTTACCTTTTTCGGTGCCTTCCTGGGCTGCGGCGCGCGGCCCAGCGTCCGGCGACGGACTTGCATCTGCGGCGGGGGATGATTCTGGTTCTTGCGAAGAATTGTTCTTGCTCACGAGAAAGATTCCTTAAAACTAAAGGGCAGTTTAAGCTGGAGAAAAGAGTGGGGATACGGGAAAGGGCTTTCCCTAAACCATAGCTGGGACATTCGGGGCTTGTCGTAGGAATTCTTTAATTCGGGCGCAGCCGACCACAGTGCTCCCAGCGGCGCGGAAGGATAAGCATCTATGCAGGCGAGTCCAGCGACCACGTGGAGTGCAGGTATTCTCGCAGACATGGAGAATCTCAACGGACGCACACTTTTCGTCGCCGCCGTGGACGCCGAAGCTGCGCACATTCCAGACGGCGAAGCGCTGCTCATTACCGGAATCGGCACGGTTCCAGCCGCGATTTCCCTGACCGAGGTATTGGCAGAGGCCCGCGCACACGATGCTTTGCCTGAGCGCGTGGTCAATATTGGTACGGCAGGCGCGCTTGTCGATGGCATGGATGGTGTCTTCGAGATCAATAAAGTAACCAAGCACGATTTCAAGCTAGAAGTGCTGACCGATATCAGCCGTTATCTCCTGCCAGAATTCATCGAGTTGGAGACCTCCGGCGAGCTTCCGGCACGCGGGCTGGCGACCGGTGACATGTTTGTCTCTACTACCGCATTGCGCAATGAGCTGGTGAAAAAGTCCCAGCTATGCGATATGGAGGGCTATTCTATTGCCGCTACCTGCCAGCGCTTTGGTGTGCCTTGTACGCTGCTGAAGCAGGTGTCCGATTCCGCTAATGAGGAATCGATGGGCACCTGGGCTGGCGTCTTGGACCGCAGCGCCCGCCAGCTTGCCGCTGCCGCAGCCGATTTAGGCTTCTTGCGCTAGCCGATGCCTCCGTCGCCTTCCTCGCCGTTTCGCACGGCGGAGGAAGAGCGGGGCTTTTTAGGTTAGCGGGCTCATGGCCGCGAAGAGCTGCTTTACCTTTTCGCGAGGAGACTCTTCGAGGGGGCTGTCGCTGTCGCCTTCTTCGCCGGTGCGCTTGTCCTCGGGGTCTGTATTGTCCGCGTCCTCAGCTTCTTCGTCTTTGGACGTGGACTTGGAACCTGTGACGATTTCGATGTCATCGGGGGAAACCTCGCCGGCGCGCAGCGCGGCCATCTCTGCGTGGTAGCGCAGGACAACGGTAATGGTCGCGGCGACTGGCACGGCGAGGAAAGCACCAACGATGCCGGCCAGGGTGGAGCCCACGGTGATGGAGAGCAAAACGATGGCCGCGTGCAGGCCCATGGCCCTGGACTGCAGGATGGGCTGGAGGACATTGCTTTCTACCTGCTGGACAATGATGATTAGCGCCAGCGCGAGCAGCGCATTGGTCAGCCCGTTGGACACCAAGGCGATAATGACGGCCAAGGCGCCAGCGGTGACGGCACCGATAATGGGGATAAAGCCCGCGAAGAATGTGATGACGGCGATGGCCAGTGCCAGTGGGACCTGGAGGACCCAGAGGCCGAGGCCGATAAAGACGGCATCGACAAGCGCGACTAGGGCTTGGGCCTGAATGAAGCCAGACAACGTCTTCCACACGCGGGAGGTCAGTTCCGTGATGTGCCAGGCAGCGGAGTTACCGGTGTATTTGCGCAGCCAGGGCAGGAATCTATCGCCGTCTTTAATGATGAAGAAGGTGATAAAGAGCATGATGACGGTGGCTACCGCAATGGAGCTGGCCATGGAGAAACCGGAAAGCACGCCGGTGGCGATGGTGGAAGCCTGGCCCTTGGCAAAGGACACGATGTCCTCGAGGACCGACTGCAGTTGGTCCACCTCAATATCCAGTGGGGAATCATTGACCATCTTGGTCAGCTGCATAATGCCGGCTTCGGCTTCATTGATAAGCACTTTGGACTGCGCGGTGACCATGGGCGCCATGGCGGCAAAGATGCCGCCGAAAATAACCACCAAACCCAAAAGCGTTGTGACCGCTGCCAGGGTGCGGGGAAAGCCCTTGGAGCGCAGGTAGGCGCTAACTGGATAAAGCACCGTCGAGACCAAGATGGCGAGGATAACCGGCAGCAGACCCACCCAAATAAAGCGCAGCAGGAAACCCGCCAGGCCCAATCCTGCGACGATGAGGATAAAGCACACCGAAATCTTGGCCATGCTGCGGAAGTCCTTGGCCAGCACGGCGGATTTATTATCGCGATCGGCGGGATCGGCGGTGGCTACCTCAGCGCCCAATTGGGATTCATCGGGGGAGACCAGCGGCGCGACAAAGGGGTTCTTTGCGTCAGCCTTGCGGTTGACGGAGTTTTGCTCGAGCGTCGACGGATACTGCGCGCCCTGCGCCGAGTTCTGGCCCGGGTGCTGCTCGGTGCCGCTGGAAGAGTGGTTATCTGGCGTAGTCATTCATCTACTATGCCACACGAAACCACCTAGAGATAGCGCGGGAAAAGCAGAGAAAAAGGTAGCGCCCCACCCAATTCCCAGCAGAAAAAGGGCGGGAGAAGGTGGGGCGCTTAGTCACTGTGCCGCGGCGACGGCAACTGGCGTATTAGTCGCGCAGGTTGCCCACGTTGCGGATGATGCCGAAGCGGTGCATGGTCACGGAGACTGCCTGCTCGAGGAGGTAAGGCATGAGCTCACGGCGGCCATCGGCAAGCACGGGCTGGTCCAGCACCACGGAGTTGGAGCGCACCGCTGCCTCGTAAACGGAATCCGGCACGGTGCCCAGGGCGCGCACGCGGGAGGACTCGTCATTGGCCACGGCGGCGGCGAAGGAACCGTCAGAAATGGACTTCACGTCGAAGCCGAGCTCCTGCAGCTGGCCGGCAACCTCTGGGGCGGCGGAGATTTCCGTCTCGGTGCCGGTAATCCCGGAAGCCAGTACCTGGCGGGCGACATCGCGCAGCTTGTAGTCCTCGCCCACGCGGATGCGCAGCTTGGTCAACAGTGGGCGGTAGCGGAAGCGATTGGCCTCAGAAACCAGTGCGGTGCGGTCGTGGGTGCGACCGAATTCCTCGAGCCATGCAATCCGGTCCAGCTCGGCAGAGCGCCAGAGCCATTCCAGATCGTTCTGGCTGAGCTCATCAGAAAGCTCATCGCGCAGGCGCTGCAGAATCTTCACGCTGGCTGGGGCGATATCCACGTCGCGCGGCTTGAGCTCGCCATCGGTCCAAGTACCCATCTGGGCTACGTAGTTCGGGCCGCCGGCCTTGGCGCCCGGTCCCATGACGGATTTCTTCCAGCCACCGAAGGACTGGCGCTGGACAATCGCGCCGGTAATGCCGCGGTTGACGTAGGCGTTGCCCACCTCAACGTTGTCGATCCAGTACTCGATTTCCTTGTCATCCAGGGAGTGGATGCCGCCGGTCAGGCCATAGCCGGTGCTGTTTTGCCAAGCGATGGCCTCTTCCAAGGTATCGGCGTACATGATGCCAAGGATGGGGCCGAAGCACTCGTTCTTGTGGTACCAAGAACCCGGCTGGACATTATCGCGAATGCCCGGGGACCACAGGGTGCCTTCCTCGTTGAGCTTCTCTGGCTTCAGCAGCCACTTCTCGCCCGGCTCCAGCTGGGTCAGGCCGCGCAGCAGCTTCTCGCTCGGCTTTTCAGCCAGGCCGTTCATCGTGGTGGTGATGTCATAGCCCGGGCCAGGCTTCAAGGTCTTGACGGAATCCAGCAGCTGCTCGCGCAGACGCTTGGACTTGCCCGCAGCGCCAACGAAAATCACCAGCGAGGCGGCCGAACACTTCTGGCCGGAGTGGCCAAAGGCGGAGTTGTACAGGTCCTGGATGGCCAGGTCCGGGTCGGCGGCTGGGGTGATGACCAGCGCGTTCTTGCCGGAGGTCTCTGCCATCAGGTTCATCTTGGGCTTCCAGGAGCGGAAGAGCGCGCCGGTATCGGATGCACCGGTCAAGATGATGTTGTCCACGTCATCGTGGGAGAGCAGGGCCTTGCCGGCATCGCCTTCATCAGTCAGCACCAGCTGCACCAGATCCGGGTCCAAGCCTTCTGCTTCGAGTGCGGTGCGGAAGGCCTCAACCACCATCTTGCCGCAGTGGACTACCTGGGGAGCAGGCTTGACGATGACCGCCGAGCCCGCCGCCAAGGAAGCCGCAATGCCGCCGGTAGGAATGGCGATGGGGAAGTTCCACGGCGGGGTCACCACGGTGACGGTGTGCGGGTGGAACTCGGAGTGTGCCTCTTCCAAGAAGCGGGCGGACTGGCCGTAGTAGGTGCAGAAGTCAATGGCTTCCGAGACCTCCGGGTCAGTCTGGGTGACCGTCTTATTTGCCTCGTAGGCTGCCACGGAGATGAAGTCCCCGCGCTTGGCTGCCAGCTGGTCCGCGACGGCGTCCAGGGCTGCGGCGCGCTCTGCGGCGGGGCGCTTGCCCCATTCGGTGCCCAATTCCTTGGCGCGGGCGACGTAGCTTTCAACAGCCGATGGGTCGGTGACCTCTTGGACGCCGTGCTCACCGGGGTCATTTGCAAGCGCGCGCTTGGCCCAAGTGCGGTTCGGGGTAATTGCCGGGTCCGTATCAGGCTCGTTCCTGAAGCGCCCGGAATCGGGTGCCTGGCGCCCGGAATCCTCGAGGCGGTTCTGGGTGCGGCGCGATCCAGCGAAGGTATCCCAGCGCTTGGCCACGGCCTTGCGGAAGGTCTCTTCCTGGCTAGCCAGCGGTTCCTCGCCCGGTGCAAAGAGGGCGTAAAGGAAGTTCTGCGGCGCGGAGTTCTCCTCCAAGCGGCGCACCAGGTAGGACACGGCGACGTCGAAATCATCCGCGTGGACGACGGGGGTGTAGAGGATCTGGCGGCCCTCGTAGACCTTGCGCACCGCTGCCTGCTGCGCCGGGGACATGCCCTGCAGCATCTCAGAATCCAGCATGTGCAGCACGCCGCGCTTTACACCTAGCTCGTAGGCCATGGCGGCGGTGTACAGGTTGTGGCTGGCCACGCCGATGCGGATGCAGTCCGCGAATTCCTCCTGCAGGATAAAGTCGAGCAGGCGGTAGTAGTTAGCGTCTACGTCCAGCTTGTTGGTGTAGGTAGCCAGCGGCCAGTCGTGGACCTCGCTTTCTGCGGTCTCCATAGACAGGTTGGCGCCCTTTACAATGCGCACCTTGACCTTGGCGCCGCCCTCTGCCACGCGCTGCTTGGCAAATTCCGCGATGTCCTGGAGGGCATCGAAGGTATCGGGCAGGTAAGCCTGCAACACGATGCCGGATTCCAGGTTCTTGAACTCCGGCTCGCTCAAAAGGCTCTTGAAAAGGCGCAGCGTCAGGTGGAGGTCGTGGTATTCCTCCATGTCCATGTTGATAAAGACCTGTGGGTTGCGGCGAGCGGCCTCCTGGTAGAGCGGGCGCAGGCGGTCCTTCAAACGCTCCACGGAACTGCCGATGTCCCAGTTGTTCAGCTGCGCCACCATCGAGGACGCCTTGACGGATACGTAGGTCACGCGCGGGTTTTTGATGAGGTCCAGCGTGCGGCGCGCGCGGGACTGTGCTTCCTCTTCACCAAGGACGGCCTCACCCAGGAGGTTGAGGTTCAGTTGTTCACCGGAAGCGGCGGCCTTTTCCAGGGTGTCATTGAGTGCATCCGATTCCGCGTCCAGCACCAAGTGGCCAACCATCTTGCGCATGTACAGGCGCGCTACCGGCATGACCAGGTTAGGCAGGATCGGGCCGAAGAAACCGCCGGCACCGACGAGCGCGCCATTGATGCTGCCCAAGAAGGAAGGATCGTACTGGGAAGAAATGTCCTTCAGTGCCTTGGCCGCAACCTTGTCATCCTCTGGGCGCATGACGCGGTCAACGAAGTCCATGGTGAACTTCACGCCATTGTCATCGCGCAACAGCTCCGCGAGCTGCTCGGTGGCCTTATCCTTTTCATCCGCGGTGGAATCGAGCCAGCCTTGTGCGCGCTTAATGGCGGCAGGCAGTACGGCCTCAACATCATCAGATAGTGGCGTGCGGGTGTATGCGGGAGAAGTCATGTGAAATTCAACCTCTTTTTCGAAACGTGTACTTCCAGGTTGGTGGCCAACCCACACCGCGGTGTGGCCTTTGTTCTGTGACTTTTAGCGCCGGGGGCAGAAAGTGGCTGGTAAGTCTATGAAAATTAGAAAGCATGCGGCGATTAGGTCTCCGCATACCTGGCAATGAGTGGAACACGCGGGATGCGCGCGCCGCTGCTCGGAGGTTTAAACCAAGCGAATCAACAAGCCATAGTGCTACCGGTAGTGGGGGACCGGGGGCCTGTCGCTATGGCGGCGGACGCGTGCCAAGTTGGTGTTCAACACTCACCTGCTTTCTACACTGTGGCGATGTGGAGCTAGGGGGCAGGAATGTAAAGCCCAGTAGTGGTTTCCTAATCCGGTCCTAGCACAGGCATCAGTGGACGAATGATGCCGAATGATGCGTGGGAAATGCTATGTAGTTGTGTGTGAAATCAATTATAGGGTTGTCGATATAGTGATGCTAGTCTCGTTAGCAAAATCGGCAGTGGGGGTATAAAGGTAAAAAAGAAAACCCCAGCATGTGGGGTTTTAAGGGGGTGGGGCCACGATTAGGGGTGAGCGCTATTCGCGCCTATGCAGCTATTTGCCGTACCCCGCTTTTAGCGCCTTGACCGCTAGCTCGAGACGAGACTTGGCGTGAAATTCGGTTAACAGGCTAGAAACATATTTCTTTACCGTTCCCGGAGCATAGTGAGTGCTTTTTGCGATCTCTTCGTTGGATTTTCCCTCGCATACCAAATCGAGGATCTGAGCTTGAGCAGGCGAAATATGGTGCTCAGGGGCGGAAACCGCAGACGTAGATTGAGCATCGTTTTCGCTCCAGCCAGGCATTTGTTGGAATAAGCGCGTTAAAGGTTGGGGAGCCACGACCGTGCCACCGCGGACGGCCTCGCGCACCGTATCCAAAATATAGGCCGGCTTCGAGCTTTTGAGGATATAGGCTGCCGCCTTATTGGACAGGACTTCCCTTAGGGTGTCGTCATTATCCATTGCGGTCATAGCAATGAATACCGGTGGATTAGGCAGCTCATTAAGCTCGCGCAGCAGTGCTGTGCCGTCCATCTCCGGCATATGAATATCCGCGATGACGGCATCGACATCGTGTTGTTCTAGCTGCTGTAATGCGGCTTTCCCATTTTCTGCGACGGCGCTGATTTCCATATCTTCGGCCGCAGCGAAATAGTGGCCGAGTGCCTCGATGACTAGTGGATCATCATCGACTAGGAGCAGCGAAGTTTTTACTTGAAGCACCATGGGGCTGGGCAGCCGAAGACGAGCTCTGCCGAGGACTCGTATTTATTGTTTTGCGGGAGGTCGCCAGGGGTGAGGTCTGCGCCAAAGAGAGAGGCGGACAGCATGAGGGGCGCGAGAAAGCTAGCGAGGGCAGCCTGCATTGCACGACTCCTTTATATAAAAACCGGATTTATAAGAAACATACGTAAGTGTAGTAAAGGAATGGTGGCGCTGCCAGCGAAGGTGGCTGAACTAACGTTCTTCATGCGCAGACGGGGGCAGCGCGAGCGTGAGCTCCCAGTATTCATCGACACGACCTGCCTCCAGCCGAGCATCGATAGTTGCCGCAAGGCGCGTCATCGAATTAATTCCTATGCCGGAGGAAGTCTCCGGCGTGGTGCTCGTTGGCTTGGCAATAGGGTTGCGGATAGTAAGAATCGTCCATCCCAAATGTGGTTGTGCCGATACGCTAATTTCCGCCCCAGGCGGCGAGTACTTGACGGCGTTGAGGCAAGCCTCCCTGGTGATGGCTGCGACCGAGTCAAGAACAGAAGGAGAAAACTGGGGGCAAAAATCTTCTCCGCTTACCTTAATGATTGGCGTGCGGTTGAGCTTTGATAGCTGTTCTTCTTCCCAGGCCAGTACCTGTGCAAGGCTTGTAGGGCGTGGTGCTTGATTAAAACTAAATTCGTCGTTGATGCCGTCAATATTGGAACGCAAGACTTTAGTTAAAGCGCGTATTTCAGACATCGACGAGCGCATCGCATCGCTTAATTCATCGAGGCGGCGGCTGAGCTCCGGTGTGCTGGCGTATTCCAAACTGAGCGCTTCTAACTGCATGGTATTGACGGTAAGGCTGGAAATTACCGAGTTATGCAGGGTTTCAGCTAGGTCGGACTGTCGGCGCTTGACATCGTTATTCCACTCCACCATGGCGGTTTTATAGCGCCGTGCGGAATGGGCGAGTGAGCTGCCGATGAAGGTGCTAATGACCAAGAAAATTCCCCAGACCAGTGCCGGTGTTGGATTGAGGACTAGCCGCAACGTACTAGGATCTACCAGTCCTACCAGCCAAAACACTACGCAGAGAAGAATCGACTGCCACTTGGTACTGCGAAAAGCGAATACGGCAAGGAATACCGGGGCTAAGAAAACGGAACTGGCGTAGGGGATTCCCACGGTAAGGATGGCAATAATCCAAATTGCCAGAAACCCCACTGCCATGGTCTTCGGGTATCGATAGGCAGATGTAGTGATGGCCGTCAAAATTAACCCGACGATTGCCGCTGAAAGTTGGTGTTTAGTTGGGGTGAGAAATGCGGCGAAAAGGGTAAGGACCAAGCAAATGATGGCGATCAGCGCTGCGGTGCGCTGTAAGGTCATCGCCGCCCGAAGGCGGTGGCGAAATGGTAGTGGCGGGGTGAAAGTCACGGTGGAATGCGCTTCTTTGGTGCTCAGGCTGAATAGTTGTGAAAAGCTTGTGGCGTCTCGCACCTAGCTTAAGGCCTGGAAGCGTGAAACCAGCAAATGAAAACAACTAAACCCCGCACCTTCCGGTGCGAGGTTTAAAACCTGCGTGGAAAAGTGCGGGGGTTTAGTCGGTCTTCATGAAGGAGTGTAAACGCGAAGGTTTACTTAAGCGTTAGCTGCGGTTTCGGTAGCAGCGTCAGCGTTGTCCTTGGAGGACAGGCCCTCGATTACGGAGGACAGGTCCACGGAGTCGGAGTTGGACTCGGAGGACAGCTCAGCAGCGCCCTTGATGGCCTTGAAGATTGCCTCGAAATCGAGGGAGGAGCTGAGGTTTACGAGGGTGTCGAGCATTGGGCGTTTCCTTTCGAGTTGGCGGAGTGAAACTACAAATCAATCTCTCTCTGGGTAGCAACCAGTGGCTGCTGTGGTTTCCAGTATGTGCGAGTTAAATACGCCTGCCAAGCCTCTTTTGGATCCTTTGTGAGGTAACTTTTGGCCACCTTTTTACGGCCCTTTGGGGAGCTTTTGGGTGTGGAAGAGTTTGTTTTAAAAGGTAGTTCACTCCTGTTTGAAGCAGTAGGAGGGAGCGGAGTTTGAGGCTAAGAGCTGGGAAAATGGAACAATTTTTGAGGAGGGTTGAGCCGGCGGGAATAAGATTTGAGTCTTAGTGGTTATAAAGATTGAGTGACACGGGCTCAAGAATTTATGAACGAGTTCGCAACTTCTGTTAGAGTAGCGCACGGACGCAACGAGAAGTTGAGTCACTGACAATCAACTTTATTAACTGCACTCGATAAAAAGGAGAACGAATCATGGGACGCGCAGTAGGTATTGACCTTGGTACGACGAACTCCGTCGTTTCCGTACTGGAAGGTGGCGAGTCCACCGTTATTGCTAACTCCGAAGGCTCCCGCACCACGCCTTCCGTTGTAGCCTTTGCTAAGAACGGCGAAATCTTGGTTGGTCAGTCCGCCAAGAACCAGGCCGTGACCAACGTGGACCGCACCATCCGCTCCGTCAAGCGCCACATTGGTACTGACTGGACCGTCAACATCGATGACAAGGACTACACCTCCCAGGAGATTTCCGCTCGCACGCTGATGAAGCTCAAGCGCGATGCAGAGTCCTACTTGGGTGAGGATGTTACGGACGCCGTTATTACCGTTCCTGCATACTTCGAGGACGCACAGCGTCAGGCCACCAAGGAAGCTGGCCAGATTGCCGGCCTGAACGTCCTGCGCATCGTCAACGAGCCCACCGCGGCTGCGCTTGCATACGGCCTAGAAAAGGGCGAGCAAGAGCAGACCATCCTGGTCTTTGACTTGGGTGGCGGCACCTTCGACGTATCCTTGCTGGAAATCGGCGATGGCGTCGTTGAGGTTATGGCCACCGCAGGTGACAACACCTTGGGCGGCGATGACTGGGACCAGCGCATCGTTGACTGGTTGGTTGACCGCTTCAAGAGCTCCCAGGGTGTTGACCTGACCAAGGACAAGCGCGCCGTACAGCGTCTGCGCGAGGCTGCAGAGAAGGCCAAGATTGAGCTGTCCTCTTCCCAGCAGGCCAACATCAACCTGCCTTACATCACCGTTGACTCCGACAAGAACCCACTGTTCCTGGATGAGACCCTGACCCGCACCGAGTTCCAGAAGATCACCCAGGATCTGCTGGACCGCACCAAGGCTCCGTTCAACCAGGTCATCAAGGATGCTGACCTTTCCGTCGGCGATATTGACCACGTTGTGCTGGTCGGCGGTTCCACTCGTATGCCGGCCGTATCTGACCTGGTCAAGGAGCTGACCAGCAAGGATCCGAACAAGGGCGTTAACCCGGACGAGGTCGTTGCAGTAGGTGCTGCCCTCCAGGCAGGTGTGCTGCGCGGTGAGGTTAAGGACGTGCTGCTTCTCGATGTCACCCCGCTCTCCCTCGGCATTGAAACCAAGGGCGGCGTGATGACCAAGCTCATCGAGCGCAACACCACCATCCCGACCAAGAAGTCCGAGACCTTCACCACCGCAGAAGACAACCAGCCTTCCGTACAGATTCAGGTCTTCCAGGGTGAGCGCGAGATGGCTACCGCCAACAAGCTGCTGGGTTCCTTCGAGCTCGGCGGCATCGCACCGGCGCCTCGCGGCGTGCCCCAGATTGAGGTCACCTTCGACATCGACGCCAACGGCATCGTCCACGTGACCGCCAAGGACAAGGGCACCGGCAAGGAAAACACCATCAAGATCCAGGAAGGCTCCGGCCTTTCCCAGGAAGAGATCGACCGCATGGTCAAGGACGCCGAGCAGCACGCTGAGGAAGACAAGAAGCGTCGCGAGGAGCAGGAGCTGCGCAATAACGCAGAGTCCACCTCCTACCAGACCCGCAAGTTCTTGGAGGACAACGAGGACAAGGTCTCTGAGGACACCAAGACCAAGGTCACCGAGGCTGCTGACGCCGTCGACGAGGCACTTAAGGGCGATGACCTCGATGCCATCAAGTCCGCAGTAGAGAAGCTGTCCACCGAATCCCAGGAGATGGGCAAGCAGATCTACGAGGCACAGGCTGCAGAGGGCGGCGCCGAGGGTGCTGCCGATGCCGGCGCCGCACAGGGTGACCCAAACGTGGTCGACGCTGAAGTTGTGGACGAAGACGAGAACTCCGACGACAACAAGGATGGCGACAAGTAATGACTCAGGACAGCGGAATGCCGCAAAACCCAGGCGACCCGGAAAACACGGATCCGGAGGCTACCTCGGCTGACCGCGCTGAGGCTGCTGCCGAAAAGGCCGAGGAAGCACAGGCTGCCAACGACGCGCAGGCCGATGCCTCCGAGGAAGCCAAGTTGGATCCCACCCTTGATGCTGACCTCGAAGACGCGCTGGCTGATGTCAACGCCGATGAGGTCGAAGCCGAGGCGGAAGGTGATGAGCCAACCTCCACCGGTGCTGCCACCAACGATGTGGAGGCGCAGTTGGCAGAACGCACCGAAGACCTGCAGCGTCTGAATGCGGAATACACCAACTACCGCCGCCGCACCGAGCGTGACCGCCAATCCGTTATCGAAACCGCGAAGGCAAAGGTCATTAGTGACTTGCTGCCGGTGCTCGATGACCTCGATTTGGCCAAGCAGCACGGTGACCTGGAGGGCCCGCTCAAGGCGGTTGCGGATAAGCTCCGCAAGGGCCTAGAGCAGCACAACCTCACCGCCTTTGGTGAAGAGGGCGAACCCTTCGACCCAGAGATGCACGAGGCCGTGCAGGATTTGTCCTCCGGCGATGAGCAGGTGCTCGGCACCGTGCTGCGCCAGGGCTACCGCGTAGGCGAGAGGCTGGTGCGCAACGCGCTGGTCATCATCGCGGACCCCGGTGAGGATTCCGGCAGTTCGGAAGGCACCGAATAAGCCGATTAATCCGGGAAAAGGGCGCCTTGGGAACTGACTGATTCAACTTCCCCCGGCGCCCTTTTTACTAATTACAACCGATTCTTCTTGAAAGGAGGAGATGCCCAGTGAGCGCTAAACCCGAATGGGCAGACAAAGATTATTACGCGGATCTGGGGGTCTCCTCGTCCGCAGACCAAAGCGAGATCAAGCGCGCGTACCGCAAGCTTGCCCGCGAAAACCACCCCGATACCCACCCCGATGACCCTGCGGCAGCGGACCGGTTCAAGCGGGTTGCGGAAGCATACGATGTGCTTTCTGATGCCTCCGAACGCAAAGAATACGACCAGTTCAAGGCCATGCTGCGCAATGGCGGTGGCTTCGGACGGAACGGAGGCGCCGGCTTTCCCGGCGGGTTTCGATCCACGAACATGGGTGGACAAGGTGCGCAAGACTTCGACCTCTCGGACCTCTTCGGAGGCGCCACTGGAGGATCGTCTCAAGGCGGCGGTTTTGGGGATATCTTCGGTAGCGTTTTCAACCGCAGCGGTAGTGCTGGCCACTCAGCTAAACCGTCGCGGGGGGCCGACGTCGAAACGGAAATAACCCTCGATTTCCGCGAGGCCGCCAAGGGGACCACCATCCCGCTGGCCTTAAGCGGTAACGCGCCGTGCACCACGTGCCATGGCTCGGGTTCTTCCTCCGGCAAGACCTCAACGTGCGGGACCTGCAATGGCTCCGGATACACCTCGGAAAACCGCGGTGCGTTCGGCTTTTCCGCCCCATGCAAGGATTGCGATGGCACGGGCCGCCGCATCACAGATCCGTGCCCAGACTGCAACGGCACCGGAACGGTGCACCGCACCCGGAACATCACGGTCCGCATCCCCGCCGGCGTCATCGACGGCCAAAAGGTCCGTATCGCCGGCCAAGGCGAGGCTGGTCCGAATGGTACCCCGGCCGGTGACCTCTTCGTTGCGGTCACCGTCAGGCCTGACAAGGTCTTTACCCGCGACGGCGACGATATCCACATCACCGTCCCCGTCTCGTTTGCCGAGCTCGCCCTTGGTGACACCATCACGGTTCCTACCTTGGATAGCCCGGTCCGCGTGAAGATCCCGGCTGGCACCCCGGATGGCCGCACCCTGCGCGTGCGTGGGCGCGGCATTGCCAAGCGCGCCGGCAAGTCTGGCGACCTCTTGGTGAGCGTGCAGGTCACCGTGCCTTCCAAGCTCGATGCTGCGGCCTCTAGCGCCCTGCGCACCTATGCACAAGCCGAAAAGGACTCTGGCTTTAATCCCCGCGCAGGCTGGGCCGGCGCGGAGAGCAATTAAGGCAGGAGGTGCATTGCACAATGAGTACTGGAAAGGCAGAAGGCTCCGCCACCGCGGTCTACGTCATTTCCGTGGCCGCCGAGCTTTCCGGGATGCACGCCCAAACCCTGCGCACCTATGACCGCATGGGTTTGGTCTCCCCGGCCCGCACTCGCGGCGGCGGCCGCCGTTATTCGGATCGCGATATTGAACTGCTCCGCAAGATTCAGGCGCTTTCGCAAGACGATGGCGTCAACCTTGCCGGCATCAAATCCATCATCGAGTTAACCGAAGAACGCGATCGGCTCGAGGCCGAACGCGATGCGCTTGCCGATGAGGTCCGCACCCTCCGCGACCAGCTCGCCGCCGGGCAGCGCTCGGGGGCACAGCACCCCCAAGCGCAGGGGCAGTACACCCGCGGCGCACAGGGCCCGCAAGGTTCGCAGGCCCCAGTGCGTTCCCAACGCAGCGGCGAGCTCGTCCACGTCCCGCGGTCTACCTCCGTGGTGATGTGGAGCCCGCGCACCGCGCGCGACCGCAAGCGCAATCGCCGAAACAACGGTGGCCAAACCACCTAATCCGTCCTGCGGACGAGAAACCTCAACTTAAACCCTCCATACCTTTGCCACGGCATAGCGCCTGCACAGGTCTGGAGGGTTTATCTTTGCCCAAGAGTTCCTCGCTCTCTCGGTGCATTCGCGGAGCTCTCTCGGTACTCTCCTCTCGGGCCCCATCGGCCCCACCTTCCCGCGCCTTCTTTTCCGGCCCCATCGGCTCCTACCGTTCCTGCGCCCTCTCGCACCTCGCTAAACCCTCGACTCGGCGGTGGTGCACCCGTACAACCGGACTTTACGCTGTGAAGAAATGTTAATTTCCCACCCCTATTTAGTGCGAAATGCGAAAAATTGCATTATTATGACGAGGAAAGCAGGTGAAATACAACACAGACAAACACCTGTAGTGGCACGGGCCATACCCAACAATGGTCACAGTCGAAATTTCTACACGAGAGGACACCACCATCATGACTTTGTACGCAGCACCCGGAACCGAAGGGGCCATCGTCAACTACCGCGACCGCTATGACAACTACATCGGCGGTAAGTGGGTTCCGCCAGTCGATGGCGAATACATGGACAACATCAGCCCCGTGACCGGTGAGGTATTTTGTCAGGTGGCCCGCGGCAAGGAAGCCGATGTCAATGCGGCCATCGATGCTGCGGAAAAGGCCTTCGCCACCTTTGGCAAGACCACTCCAGCAGAGCGCGCGCTCTTGTTGCACCGCATCGCGGACCGGATTGAAGAGAACCTGGAAAAGATCGCCGTCGCGGAAACCTGGGAGAACGGCAAGGCCGTCCGCGAGACCTTGGCCGCCGATATCCCGCTGGCCGTTGACCACTTCCGCTACTTCGCGGGCGCCATCCGCGCACAAGAGGGCCGTCTGTCCCAGATCAACGAAGACACCGTGGCCTACCACTTCCACGAGCCACTCGGCGTGGTTGGCCAAATCATCCCGTGGAACTTCCCGCTGCTCATGGCCTCTTGGAAGATTGCACCGGCCCTGGCTGCGGGTAACTGCATCGTGCTCAAGCCTGCGGAGCAAACGCCAGCATCCATCCTCTTGCTCATGGACATCATCGGAGACCTCCTCCCAGATGGCGTACTCAATATCGTCAACGGCGTGGGCGAGGAGGCCGGTGCGGCACTGTCGGGTTCGGACCGCATTGCCAAAATCGCATTTACCGGTTCCACCCCGGTGGGCAAGCTCATCAATAAGGCCGCCGCGGACAAGGTCATCCCGGTCACCCTGGAGCTCGGCGGTAAATCGCCGTCCATCTTCTTTAAGGACATCATGGATGAAGATGACTCTTACCTGGAAAAGTGCGTCGAAGGCTTCGTCATGTTCGCCCTTAACCAGGGCGAGGTCTGCACCTGTCCATCGCGTGCGTTGGTCCATGAGGATATTGCCGATAAGTTCTTGGAGCTTGCCATCGAGCGCGTCAAGAAGATCAAGATTGGCCACCCGTTGGATACCGAAACCATGATGGGTGCCCAGGCCTCCCAGGAGCAGATGGACAAGATTACCGAGTACCTCAAGATCGGCCCGGAAGAAGGCGCGGAAACGCTCATCGGCGGCCACGTGAACAAGGTGGAGGGTCTCGAAAACGGTTACTACATCGAGCCCACGGTCTTTAAGGGCAGCAACGATATGCGCATCTTCCAGGAGGAAATCTTCGGGCCTGTCCTCTCTGTGGCGACATTCAAGGACTACGACGAGGCCATCGAGATCGCGAATACCACCAACTTCGGCCTCGGCGCCGGCGTGTGGTCGCGCCAGCAAAACACCTGCTACCGCGCCGGGCGCGATATTCAGGCCGGCCGCGTGTGGGTCAACCACTACCACGACTACCCAGCACACAGCGCGTTCGGCGGCTATAAGGAGTCCGGCTTGGGCCGCGAGAATCACTTGATGATGCTCGGCCACTATCAGGAAACCAAGAACATGCTGGTCTCGTATTCGGATGCCCCCGCAGGCCTGTTCTAAACCCACAACTGGCGTTCCCCAACCTGCGCTAATCCGTCCTCGATTCCCCAGCAGCCACCGTGCCCAGCCCGTGCAGGAACTGTGGGTCCTCCCAATAGGACCCGTGGTCCCCGGGCAGGCCATCCGCGCCGGGGAGGGGAGTGGCACCAAAGGACTGGACGGTGGGATCCGGTCCGTGGATCCCGCTCAGTGGCCCCGTCGCGATAGCGATGGGGTCATTGTCATTGGTCGCCGCCCACACGGTGCCGTGCAGCTCGCGGGCATGCTGAGCACTCGTACCGGGGCTTCCCACCAGCACAATATCGGAGGCGATTTCCTCCTCGCGCGCCGCGTATCCAGTCACGACGGAGCCATAGGAATAACCCACCACCGTTCGCTTTGCACCTGGATACCGCTTGCCGATGCCCCGCTGAAACCGCACCAACTCCTGCCCCGCCGCACGCGCGGGATCGGCGTGCACGGCGCGCGGCAAGCTCGACGGGGCCTGGTAGCCCAACCACACGGCGGCCGGCCCACCGCTTGCGGTGGCAATATTGCGGCCGCGGTCCACGGCGCGCTGCCAGGTGGTGGGGTCGGAGGAATGCACGCCTTCAACGAACGTGGTCACAGACGCTGGTTCCGTGCGAAAACCCTCCGGATCCACCAGCGCCACCAGTCGGCCGGGGCTGGTTTCGACGATGCGCATATCGGGGTTATCCGCGGCCAGCTGCGCCACGCGGTCGCTGGCTTGGGCGAGGTTGATCTCGTGGATGGTATCGAGGGGGAGATCGGCAAAATCCTCGAGCCGCCGCGGCGGTTCCACCCCGGCGGGCGTGCAGAGGGCGTCGATTTCTTGGGAGCAGAGCCAATCGAGGGCATCGCCAAGCGCACGTACCTCCCGCAGTAGCACGCCGCCGGCCAGTGCGGCGGGCCCAGAAAACTCATCGACCTTGCCCAAAAAGGAAATGATCCGCGCCTCCACCCCCTCGCGCCAGGCCTGCAGGTCCGCGTGCCGGTCAAGCACCTCGATGACCTGCTCCATCTGCCCAAGGGGGCTACTCAGCCACTCGGTCGCCTCCGCTAACCCGGATCGCGCCGCCACGCCCGCGGGCCCACCCAGCGATAGCGAGTGCCAATCGTGGTGCGAGTCCACATAGTGAGTGTGCAGGCCAGAGCGATCCGCGGCGAGCTGCGCGGCGCTGTGGCGCAGGGCAGTCGATAAATTCATCGCGCCCTCCTCAAGCTCGCAGCGAGCGAGGAATCGAGCGCGCCGCTGCGGTCCAGGAAGACGTGGAGGCTGCGCAGGCGCTCGGAAACGGTGGCATCGCTAAGCTGCTGCGTCTCAGACCACTGCGCCACCGCGCGCTGCAGGGCGGCAGACGTCCGGGAAGCCACGCTTAAGCGTGCCCCCGGCATAGCCGCCGCCGGCCGCGCCCTCAACGTGCGTACATGTGCGGGAAGGTATTCAGGAATATCTACATAACTCATGGCCTTAAGCGTGGCCGCTGCGGGCTGTGGCCGCGAGGGCAAAACCGCCAACCTGTGGATAACTAGGTGACGCTGCACTAAGTTGGGATTTATGAAAGTAGCAGCAGTGCAATTGACCTCCACCGGCAGCATCGAGGAAAACCAAGAACTCGCCCTGGATAAAATCCGCGAGGCCGCGGCGGCGGGCGCACGCCTTATCGTGCTGCCCGAGGCCACCTCGCAGAACTTCCGCTCGGGCCGCCTAGACGAGCAGGCGCAGAACCTCGAAGGCCCGTTCGCCACCGCGATTCAGGAAGCGGCGGAGGAGTTGGAGGTCACCGTCGTCGTCGGCATGTTCTGCCCAGCCGATACCATCGAGCGCGAGGATAAGACCATCAACCGCGTATCCAATACCGCGCTCGTCGCGGGCCCTGGCGTGCTGGGCGGCTACGAGAAAATCCACACCTACGATGCCTTTGACTACCGCGAATCCGATACGGTGCAGCCTGGGGAATCCTTGGTGACCTTCGACGTCGATGACCTCACCGTCGGCGTCGTGGTCTGCTACGATATCCGTTTCCCAGAGCAGTTCAAGGACTTGGCGCGCGAGGGCGCGCAGCTCATCGTCGTGCCCACCAGCTGGGCGGATGGCCCCGGCAAGCTAGAGCAGTGGCGCCTGCTCACGGCCGCGCGGGCGCTGGATTCCACCAGCTATATCCTCGCCGCGGGCCAATCCCGCCCAGGCGGCAACGCTGAGGCCGGGTCCCCCTCGGGCCCGACCGGCATCGGGCACTCCACCATCGTCGATCCCAACGGCGTGCGCGTGGCCGAGGCCGGCTACGAAGACGAAATCCTCTACGCCGATATCGACCCGCAAGAAGTAGCGAAGACGCGCCGCTCCCTGCCGGTGCTAGAACTTAACGACTAAGACTGCGCCGCATAATCCTCCGGCAGCCACTCCCGGTCGCGGCCCCAGCTGTGGCTTAAGATCCACTGCTTGCCGATGCCCCTTTTCTCCAACCCCCTCCTTCCTTCCGCTACCTCCTCGGCGCTGCCGAAGAGGGCGAAGTAGGTGGGTGTGCCTGTGGATAACTCGACCTCGTTGACTACTACATCGGTCGGGTCGGGGGAGAGGGTGTGGGTGGCGGCATCGGCAAGCGGCCGTGCCCCCAGCAACCACGGGTCGTTTTCCTGCCGGATGATGCGGCGCAGGCTGAGATCGGGGTAGAGGGCCGCAAGATTCTGCTGGAAATGCGTGTCATAGTGCGCGCCGGGGCTATCCGCAACGGCAAAAACCTGCAGGGCCAGGTTCTTCGCGAGGCCCTCCTCGCCCGCATCCGCGGCCTGGCGGGCCGCCAGCGCCAAGCACCGCGCCGCCGCCCAGCCCGTGCCATAGGCCACGATGACCAACCTGCCGCCGCGCAACGCGCGCAGGTCCTGCCAGATGGACCCGGTGGGCCGGCCCAAAGTCCACCAATCACCCGGCTTGGTATGCGCAAGCGACCGCGAAGCCTCGCCCACCGCGGCGACGTGGAAGACCAGCTGGCCGGTGGCATCGCTTGGCTGTGCGGGGGTGAGCATGCGCCATTGGCCGGGAAGGTACTGGGTGGTGACGGGGAAATACTGCCCCGGCTCAAAGGCTGCGGGCATTCCCGCCTCGACGCGAATGATCGCGGTTTCACGCGTCGGCCGATCCACCGCGACCACCTGCCCCGAATACGCCGGCGCCTCCCCAGCCAGGTCCGCCTCGCGCGCCGCAGTGGCCATCTCCGCGCAGACCTCGTGGATGACGGCACAAGCGAAGTCGTATTGGTACCGCGTCAGCGCCAATACCCGCAGGCCTTTGATGAGCGCCTCCTCGAACCGCGCGTACACCTCGGCCGGGAAGCCGTGCCTGCGGTGATCGCGGCCGAGCTGCGCAATCTTCTCCCGGACGCCCTCGGACAGCGCAGCCCCAACCCCGGATCCAACCCCCGTGCCGGCCTTGCTGGGCTCCGCATGTTCAATCACCCACGCCAATGCGTGCACCATGGACCGGTGGGTGTCCTGCATAGAAAGGGAAAAGACCTGCCGCGCCTCCGGCACCATGAGGAAAAACTGGTCATGTACCGCATCGCGGTAGTCGTCTGCATACTTCCGGAAGTGCTCGCCCAATTCCCACATGCTTTCCCATCCTAGTGTGCTTGCCTGCCTTTTAGCGTGCGCATTTTCGTCCTCGGGCTACAGTCCCAGCACCTTGATAACTTCACGCGCCGCCAAGCGCCCCGCGCGCGTCGCCCCCACCGTCGAGGCGGTCGATCCATAGCCGGCGAGGAAAACCCGCGGGTTCGCGACAGGCGAGACCTCGTTGCGCATGACAATCCCGCCCTTGCGTGAGCGCAAGCGCAACGGCGCCAGGTGGTCCAGCACCGGGCGGAAACCGGTATTCCAAAAGATGACGTCCACCGCCAAGTGCATGCCCGCCGGATACGGCTGCCATGCCGCCACGCTTTCCGATGCCCCCGCCACCTCACCGCTCGCAGACTCGCCAAACCGCACGCCGGTCGCATCGATGGCTTCGAACATGCCGCGCGAGACCAGAACGCCGCGCTCGACCGCATCCAGGTATTCCTGCCAGGGCGGAATCCCGGTGGTCGAGACCACCGAGGCTGGAGGATTTCCGCTAAAGACCCGCTCGCGGACCTTCTTTTCCACATCCAAGCCCCACTGCTTATCAAACTCCGTATCCGTAAAATCCGGTGCTCGCCGCGTGGCCCAAGTGGTTTGCGCGATGCCTTCAAGCTCCAATAAGAACTGCACCGCGGATAGCCCACCGCCAACGACCAACACGTGCTGGCCTGCAAAATCCTCCGCCGCCGAATAATCCTTAGTGTGCAGTTGGCGCCCGCCGAAACTGCCGATGCCCGGAATATAAGGAATATACGGCCTATCCCACGTGCCAGTGGCGTTAACGATGGTGTCCGCGGAAAACTGCTCGCCGGACTCCAGCGTCACGAGAAACGCGCTGCGCGCTGCATCCTCCCCGCGCAGTTCTGCTGCGCCTCTCGGCTCGGGCTCGCCATGAGCAGCGTGCACGCCGCGCGCGCCGGGCTCTCCGGGCAGGGCGCGGACGCTGCGGACGCGCGCCGGGCGGTAGGGTCGCAGTTGGAACTTGTCCTCGTAGGCGCCGTAGTAGTCGGCGACTACGTGGGAGGCGGGGGAGGAGGCATCGGCAAGCGGGGCGGGCATGCCCGGCAGGCTCGCGATGTTGTGGGCCTTGCCCAGCGTCAGGGAATCCCAGCGGTGACGCCAGGCGCCGCCGGGGGCGGGGTTGGCATCGATAAGCAGAAAGTCTTGGGCGGGGATAAGGCCGCGGGAGGTGAGCTGGTGGGCCGTTGCCAAGCCTGCCTGGCCCGCGCCGATGATGATGCTGAGGTAGTGCTCCACCGTGCCATTGTAGCGGGGGTGAAAAATCCGCCTTATGTTGTGGCTCACTACATGATAGGTAATGTACTTTTTGTCTGCGCGCTCGCTACTCGTGAGCAGCCTGCCATAACTGCACAGCTAGAAAGGATTCCCATGGAAGATTTTTCCGCTTATACGCTCATGCTGGACGTGGGTTGGATTTCCTTACTCATGGTCATCGGCAATATTTTGCGCCACCAAGTGAAGTTCATCTTCCAGGACTTATTGCTGCCTGCCCCCATCACCGCCGGCCTGCTTGGTCTGCTGGTCGGGCCCAACGTGCTGGGTTGGATCAACTTCTCCGATAACCTCGGCGATTACACCTCCATCCTCATCGCCGTGGTCTTTGCCTCGATGGCGTATTCCATGGAGGTTGGCGGCAACATGGGCAAGGGCGCGCGCAATATGTGGGGCTATTCCACCATGATGTTTACCGGCCAGTGGGGCCTTTTCATCGTGCTCGGCCTGCTCTTCTTCGCCCCAGTCTTTGATACCCCCAACTGGTTCGGCATGATGCTGCCGGTTGGCTTTACCGGTGGCTTCGGCACGGCCGCCGCTGTGGGTGGCGCGCTGGAGGGCGTTGGCGCCGAGGCGGCAGCGTCTCTGGGCTTTACCTCCGCGACCGTCGGCACGCTGGCCGCAATTATCGGCGGTGTCATCGCTGGTAACTGGGGCATCCGCAAGGGCAAGGTGTCCTACGTTCCCAAGGAGCTGCCGGAGGAGATACGCCGCGGCTACATCAAGAACCTCGATGATCGCCCCTCTCTCGGCCGCGCGACCACCAACCCTTCTTCCATCGAGCCGCTCGCGCTGCACTTCGGCTTCATCATTCTCACGGTCATGACGGCTTATGGCGTCAATCAGGGTATTTCCAGCATTTGGGAAAACGTTTCCATCCCGCTCTTTGCGATGTCCATGGTTATCGGTCTCCTCTTCCGCGCCATCATGAACTTCGTCGGCGCCGAGGACTACCTGGATAAGGATTCCGTATCCTCCATCTCTGGTGCCGCTACTGACTACCTCATCGCCTTCGGCGTGGCCGCCATTGTTCCTGCCGCTATCGCCTCCTACTGGCAGGCGCTGCTCGTCCTGTTCATCTTGGGCACGATCTTCTGTACCTTCTTCCTGATGTGGTTCCCCGCCGAGTTCTTTGGCGAGCGCTGGATCGAGCGCGGCATCTTCGGCTGGGGCTGGGCGACGGCCACCGTGGCCACCGGCATCGCCGTACTCAAGATCGTCGACCCGAAGCTGAAGTCCGGCACGCTTTCCGAATACGGCATGGCCTACATCGGCTTCGGCCCGTTCGAGATTTCGTGGACCATCATCGCGCCGATGGCCGTGATGTACGGGTTTACCGGCGCGTTCGGTGCCGTCTCGCTGGCCATTTCCATCGGCGTGTACTTGACGTTCAAATTCATGGGCTTGCTTCCGCCGCGCGGCACGATTTTCAAAGAGGGCATTGGCCACGTGGGCCAGAAACAAGAAACCTAGCCTTCACAAATTCACTCTGTGCAAGCCGGGCTCCCACACTTCTGCTGTGGCGGCCCGGCTTTGGCGTGCCGCCAATTCGCTTGCTTGCCGATGCCCGTCTACCCCCTGCCCTCATTAGCGCTGGGCGCCCCGTTTCGTGGCCTAGTCTTTCGCGTCATGGAGGGGTCCAGTCCTCATTAGCGTGGGACGCTCACTCCTGGGGTGCCCGATCTTCGATAGGGCTGTTGTGGCAGTGCGGTAGGGGCGCAGGAGGTAGCAGGAGGTATCTGCGGGGTAAAGCGCGAAGTTGAGCCGGGGGGACTCAAAAAAGTTGGGTTGAGTGGAATAGGCTCAACTTTATGTGCGTTATACCAAGTGAATCCTTAAAATGGATGAATAAATCTTAGAAGGAGAAACGTACAGATGAGTTCTTTTAACCCCACCACCAAAACACAAGAGGCGCTGCAGGAAGCCCTGCAGACCGCTTCCGCGAATGGCAACCCGGATATCCGCCCGGCGCACTTGCTGGCGGCCATCCTTGGGCAGGAAGGCGGCATTGCCGCGCCGGTGCTTAAGGCCACCGGTGTGGACCCGGATACCGTGCTGAAGGAAGCGCGCGAGCTGGTTAACTCTTATCCCAGCGCCGAGGGCGCCAATATGTCCAACCCGCAATTTAACCGGGATGGCCTGAATGTACTGACCAAGTCACAGGAATTGGCGGGCGAGCTTGGCGATGAGTTCGTGTCCACCGAAGTCCTCCTCGCCGCCATCGCCGGTTCGAAGACCGACGCCGCCGAGTTGCTGACCGGACGCGGCGCAACCTACGACGCTATCAAGGGCGCCTTCCCGTCCGTGCGCGGGGCCGCCAAGGTGACCTCGGAGAACCCGGAGGACCAATTCCAGGCGCTGGAAAAGTACGCCACCGACCTCACCGCGCGAGCGCGCGAGGGAAAGATCGACCCGGTTATCGGGCGCGATCAGGAAATCCGGCGCGTCGTCCAGGTGCTTTCGCGCAGGACGAAGAATAATCCGGTGCTGATTGGTGAGCCGGGCGTCGGCAAGACTGCGATTGTTGAGGGCCTGGCCCGCCGCATCGTGGCTGGCGACGTCCCCGAGTCCCTGAAGGGCAAGACGCTTATCAGCCTGGATCTTGGCTCCATGGTCGCCGGCGCCAAGTTCCGCGGCGAGTTCGAGGAGCGCCTCAAGGCGGTTCTGGATGAAATTAAGCAGTCTGAGGGCGAAATTATCACCTTCATCGATGAGCTGCACACCATCGTCGGCGCCGGCGCTACCGGCGAAGGCTCCATGGATGCGGGCAACATGATTAAGCCCATGCTGGCCCGCGGCGAGCTGCGCCTTGTTGGCGCAACCACGCTGGATGAGTACCGCAAGTACATCGAAAAGGACGCCGCCCTCGAGCGTCGTTTCCAGCAGGTCTACGCCGCAGAGCCGTCCGTGGAAGACACCATCGGTATCCTGCGCGGGCTTAAGGAGCGCTACGAGGTGCACCACGGTGTGCGCATCATGGACTCCGCCTTGGTTTCGGCAGCGGAGCTATCGAACCGCTACATCACCAACCGCTTCCTGCCGGATAAGGCCATCGACCTAGTCGATGAAGCCGGCTCCCGCCTGCGCATGGAAATCGACTCCTCGCCGCAGGAAATCGATGAGCTCGAGCGCATCGTTCGCCGCATGGAGATCGAGGAGCTCGCGCTGAAGAAGGAATCCGACGCCGCCTCCAAGGACCGCCTGGCCGCCCTGCAGGGCGAGCTCGCGGACCAGCGCGAAAAGCTCGGCGAGCTCAAGGCGCGCTGGGCCAACGAGAAGAAGGCCATCGATGACGTGCAGGATATCAAGGAAGAACTCGACGATCTCCGCCGCCAAGCAGAAATTGCCGAGCGCGATGGCGACCTCGCCCTAGCCTCCGAGATCAACTACGGCAAGATTCCGCCGCTGGAAAAGGACCTGGCCGCAGCCGAAGAAAAGGCCGCCGCCCAGCGCAATACCATGCTAGATGAGGAGGTCAGCCCGGATACCATCGCGGAGGTCGTCTCCGCGTGGACCGGCATTCCCGCCGGCAAGATGTTGCAGGGCGAGACCGAGAAACTGCTGAACATGGAATCGGTGTTGGGCAAGAGGGTCGTCGGCCAGCGCGAGGCCGTGACCGCCGTTTCTGATGCCGTGCGCCGCTCCCGCGCGGGCGTGGCTGACCCCAACCGCCCGACCGGCTCCTTCCTCTTCCTCGGCCCTACCGGCGTGGGTAAGACGGAGCTGGCTAAGGCGCTGGCGGACTTCCTCTTCGACGATGAATCTGCCATGGTGCGCATCGATATGTCCGAGTACGGCGAGAAGCACTCCGTCTCCCGGCTCGTCGGTGCCCCTCCGGGATACGTCGGCCACGAAGCCGGCGGCCAGCTCACTGAGGCCGTGCGGCGTCGGCCTTATACGCTCGTGCTTTTCGACGAAGTGGAAAAGGCCCACCCCGACGTCTTCGATGTCCTCCTCCAGGTCCTGGATGAGGGGCGGCTTACTGATGGCCAGGGTCGCACCGTCGACTTCCGCAATACCGTCATCATTCTGACGTCCAACCTGGGCGCCGGTGGTACGAAGGACGAGACCATGGAGGCCGTAAAGCACGCCTTCAAGCCCGAGTTCATCAACCGT
Organism: Corynebacterium sp. KPL2830; assembly: GCF_040225635.1. NCBI lineage: Bacteria > Bacillati > Actinomycetota > Actinomycetes > Mycobacteriales > Corynebacteriaceae > Corynebacterium > Corynebacterium sp. KPL2830. The sequence continues at coordinate 51,583 of NZ_JBEHFR010000014.1, forward strand.
CTTGATGATGTGGTTATGTTCGAGCCGTTGTCGGAGGAGCTGCTGCGCGGCATCGTGGACATTCAGCTGCGCGATCTCTCCGAGCGCCTGGCGGCTCGTCGCCTGACGCTGCAGGTATCTGATTCCGCGAAGTCCTGGTTGGCCGACCGCGGCTATGACCCCGCTTACGGTGCCCGCCCATTGCGCCGGACCATCCAGCAGGCTATCGGTGACAAGCTGGCGAAGAAGCTTTTGGCCGGTGATATTGCCGATGGCGATACCGTCCACGTCGACGTCGCCGATGGCGGCGCGGAGCTGGACATTTCCGCTCGCTAAATTACCGGGCGAAAAATAATGCTCATGCCTTTAGACTGGAAGGCATGAGCATTTTAGTTTCCCCGCAGGAACTCAAAGAATCCATCTACCACGGCGATCGTTTCACTCTTCTCGGCACCCACTGGCACCCCAAGACGGGCCAGAGCTTCATCGACTTTGCGTCGCAGCACATCCCCACCGCGCTTTTCGGCGATACCGGTGCGGCCTTCGTCGGCCTTCCGGGCTCGCGCAATGGCCGCAACCCGCTTCCGGACGAAGACAAGCTGCAAGCCTGGATCCGTTCTTGGGGCCTGCAGGAAGACCGCCCCGTGGTGGTCTATGACGAGGGCCGCGGGCTTTTTGCCGGCCGCGCGTGGTGGACGCTGCGCTGGGCCGGCCTAACTGATGTGCGCATCCTCGATGGCGGCCTGGAAAACTGGCTCGCGAACGGTTACCAAACCCTCACGGGTCCGGGCAATATCGCGGTCGGCTCGAAATTCGAGGTCACTCCCGGCCAGCTGCCTACCGCCACGATTGAAGACGTCCGCGAGCACGATGGCGTGCTCATCGATACCCGCTCGAGTAACCGCTTCGCCGGCCGCCGCGAGAACCTAGATTTGAAGGCGGGCCACATCCCCGGTGCGGTCAATGTTCCCGAGCGCCTTTTCCACAACGATGGGGTGCGCACGTTGAAGACCCCGGATGAAATCCGTGAGGTGCTGGCCGCAGCCGGATTGACCCAGGAAAACACCAAGGACGCAATCATCTATTCCGGTTCGGGCAACCACTCCGCACTGGCACTCGCGGCGATGGAGGACGCAGGATTTACCGGCCTGCGCCACTACATCGGCGGCTGGTCGCAGTGGTCTGCAGACCCGACCAACCCAGTGGAACGCGGGGATAGGACTTCGGTTGACGATTAATTCCAATTAATCACTCCGACTCCGACTGGTACCGGCACCGTGGGGTGCCGGTACCTATTATTATCGGGAGATGATGGCTTCTTTACTCCTGATTTTCGCACTCGTGCTCGGCATCGCCGGTGGCTTCTTGCTGTACTACGACCGCACGCAGCGCGCAGCCGATGCCCAGCGTGATACTGCATCCCAGCACGACCGGAAAGACTGGGACACCTGGGAAGACCAGGATGCGCCTTCCCACGCACGCCCCGAAACTAAAGAGGAAACTGAAGAGGATGCGGAAGACGCCGCAGGCTCTGAGGCCGTTACAGATCCTGAGAGCGAAGGCAGTACTGAGGCCCACCCCGGTTTCGAGGCGAAGTACTCGCCGTCCCCCGATGTTGAATCCGATCCTGATTCCATTCGCTCTTCAGGCCGCCACCATCGCACGGTAGGCGATTCGGACCGCAGCGGTGACGACAGGGCGAGTGAGGATAGCGCCAGTGACGCCAATGCCAGCGACGAAGCCAGCGCTAACGACTCCGAGGCTGTTTCAGATAATGGCGTTGTAAAAGGCGACGCCTCCACCGCAACCACTGCTGCCTCTACCTCCGACACCAATGCAGCAGCACCCGCATCCGGTTCTGACAGCGTCAACAGCTCCGACAATGTCGGCAGAACTGGCAGTGCTGTCCGTGCCAACACTGCAGGCAACACAGAAAAGACGTCGGAAGCTGGCGCAGATTCTGACATTAACCAGGATGCGGACTCAGACGCAGAAACGGAATCGGGTGCGGATAACTCCCTCGAAGAGGCAGGCCAAGAGGGGACTGAAGAGCCACCGGAAGGTCACGCAAAGCCTAAGCCGGTAGGGCGGCCGCGGCCGCTTATCCCTGGCACCATTCGTCGGGAGCGCAAGAACTGGGCGGAGACCCGGGGTTTTGAGTACATGAAGTCGGACCAGTACCTTGTCGATGAATGGACAAGGGGAGTGGCCTCCTCCGGCGCCGCGCCGAAAGACATCGTTGCCGGCAACGTGTATGGCCACGAAATGTTGCTGATGGATATCGACGGCGTGAATGTGATGGCGATGCGGACGGGGGCGGCATCGGATGTGGTCGTTGATTTTCAGCGCTTCGAAAGTCAAGAGGCCGAGATGTCCGAGGACCTGCTATTGGCCATGCGCATCGAGGGTTTCGATGTATATTCCTCCGATCGCGGCGTGACGGAGCGGATGGTGGACGAGCGCGTGCGCATCGCGCTGCAGCGCATGCCGGAGGTGGTCTCGGCGCTGTGGCTGGAAACCGAATGGGTTTTGGCACAAACCACCAAGCACTCGCGCACCGCGGATTGGGAGGCAATGCTGCCGCCCCTGGCTTTACTTGCCGATGCTTCCCGCGTCCTTCCGCCCCGTTCCTCCTCCGTGCATACCATCCACCTTGAGGACTTGGACCCGGCCAGGGAGATTCCCGCCGCGCCTGTGGTCGACGCGGTGGGTGGAACAGCGGCGGCGGGACAGCCGGAGTTTTCCCGGCCGGTCATTCAACGGCCGGAGGAACCGTTGGATATGCCCTCGCGCACGTATTCTGAGACCCGCGGCCCAGTTGAGCACACTGCGCTTGGGGCGGACGAGGTCGATGCCATTGCCGATGGCAATGAACGCCCCACCCCCGACTCGGGCACCGCCCGCCTGCCGCGCCAGCAATTCGGGGAGGCTTCCATCTTCGACGACGCTTCCGATGATGCTTTTGGTGACGACCTCGGTGACGCGGCCAAAGACTCGTCCACCGGCTCAACCAGAAATTCTTCTCGAGGCAGCTCCCAAGACGCCAGTGGCACGGCCGCTGCACGGGAGAAAGAGGATACAGACCGCTATGACGATTCCGGGTCGCAGCAGGGAGAGTAGCCTAGAATGTTGCGTTGGCCCACATAGCCAGGACTTTCCTCATATGCTGAAAACTCTAAAGAAACTCTAGAAAAAGGAGCAATGCGATGACTGAAGTGCACCTGCAAGAAGACAAGAAGAAGCGTCTCGCGGAACTGGTCAAGGAGCTTGCCGTGGTGCATGGCAAGGTTACTCTGTCCTCGGGCAAAGAGGCCGATTACTACGTCGATTTGCGGCGTGCGACCTTGCACCACGAAGCCTCCCGCCTCATCGGGTCCTTGCTCCGCGAGCTCACCGCCGATTGGGATTTCGCGGCCGTGGGAGGACTAACCCTTGGCGCGGATCCGGTAGCGACCTCCATCATGCATGCCGAGGGCCGCGATATCGACGCCTTCGTCGTACGCAAGGAAGCTAAAAAGCACGGCATGCAGCGCCGCATCGAGGGCGCGGATGTGACCGGAAAGAAGGTGCTGGTGGTCGAGGACACCACCACGACCGGCAACTCGCCGCTCACGGCAGTCGCCGCATTGCGCGAGGCTGGAGCAGAGGTGGTCGGTGTAGCTACCGTCGTTGACCGCGCTACCGGCGCCGAGGACGTCATCTCGGCCGAGGGCCTTGAGTACCGTTCTTTGCTTGGCTTGGGTGACCTTGGACTCGCGTAACGAGATGGACCAGGAAAGCCAGGAGGCGCCCGCCGGGCAGGCCGAGAGTTCTGCGCAACCAGAGCAGCAGGAGCAGCCCGAGGAGGCGAAGGGTCCCACCGAATGGAACGAGGGCCGCCACGGCGTGGGGCCCTGGGAAGGTCCCTGGCCGGAAGGCACGGAGGCGGACAAATACGATCCGGAGCTGCTGCGCGAGGGCGACCGGCGCAATGTCGTCGACGCGTATCGGTATTGGCGGAGGGAGGCGATTAAGGGGGATATCGATAAGCGGCGGCACAGCCTGCATATCGCCATCGAGAACTTTGAAAATGACGCCAATATCGGCACCGTCGTGCGCACCGCCAACGCCTTTGCCGTCGATACCGTCCACATTGTGGGGCGGCGCCGGTGGAACCGCCGCGGTGCCATGGTGACAGATAGGTATCAGCATCTGCGGCATCATGAGAGCGTCGATAAGCTCATTGCCTGGGCAGCCGAGCAAGACCTGACGGTCGTGGCCATTGATAACACCCCCGGTTGCGTGCCCCTCGAAACCGCCGAACTGCCGGAACGCAGCCTGCTGCTATTCGGGCAAGAAGGCCCCGGCGTCAGCGCCGCCGCGCAAGATGCCGCCCTGATGACCTGCTCCATCGCGCAATTTGGCTCTACGCGGTCCATCAACGCGGGCGTGGCCGCGGGCATCGCCATGCATGCCTGGATCCGGCAGCACGCCGATCTGAACAATTCCTGGTAAGAGATCGTTACACTAACTGTAATAAACCTTGCTACTGGAGTGATAAAGAAATCGTGGAAGAAAAGTGGGCCCACCGCGCCGAACTCGCGGAAACCGCCATTGATGAGCGCCATGCGCATTCCGTATGGGGCCTGCCGCGAACCAACCTCGCCATCGTCAGCTGGCCGCCCACCACGAAAGAAAAGCTCCTCGTGCACTGGCACTACTGGTGGCAGGCGCACTACCTTGACTGCCTCGTCGATGCTGCGGAGCGGAAGAATACTAAGGGCCGCCGCCAGCGCATCCTTGACACCATGCGCGGGATTCGCGTGCGGAATCTTGCGCAGCTGACCAAGAATAAGTACTTCGACGACAAAGCCTGGCTCGCACTCGCTTTCGGGCGCGTGGGCGAGGTAAAGAAGATGAAGCAGCCCAAGGCGTTGGCGTCTTTGCAGCGCAATATTGTCGAGGGACTCGATGACTCGCTGGGCATATTGCCGTGGCGCGATGGCGAGAATTTCATGAACGTGCCGGCCAATGGGCCCGGTGCCATCATGCTCGCGCGGATGGGAGATATTACCGCGGCCCGCCGCATCGTTGACTGGGTCTACGACAACTTGGTCAATGAAGATGGCTTCATTATGGACGGCGTGCGCATGCGCATGGACGGCCCCGAAATTGTCAAACAAGTCCACCCGTACTGCCAAGGCGTGATGCTCGGGGCATGCCTGGAGATTGTGTTGGCGATGCGGGAGGAGTCGAGCATCGGCAAGCTGGAGCAGATCGATAGCGTCTACGAGGCCGAACTGGCATCCGAGATGATGAGCTACATCATTAAGATTCGGGGCCTAGTGCAGGCTATTGCTTCCGGGATGGCGACTCCCTCCGGCGTCGTGGATTGGGAGACCGGTGATGGTGATGGCGGCCTGTTTAAGGGCATTCTGATGCGTTATCTTGCCGATGTTGCCGTGCGGTTGCCCGGGGACTCGCCCGCGAACCGGGCCACCAAGAAGCTGGCGACCCGGATGGTTGTGGCGTCTGCCGAATCCGTGTGGGAGCACCGGCTCGAGGTCGATGGCTTGCCAATTTTTGGCTCTGACTGGACTGCCGATGCCCGCCTACCGCACAACTACGGCTTCGGGCACACAACCGTGAGCGAGAAGATGGGCATCATTCGCGTGGATGAGCGCGACCTATCCGTGCAGCTGTCTGGTTGGATGCTTCTGGAGGCGTGCGCCCGGGTGGCTCGTGACCTGCATAAAACATCGGGTCGCGATTAACCGCGTTTAACCGTGCTGTTAAACACCTTGCGCGGGGCTTGTCGTGTGGGGGCGCGTCATTTTTGAGAGTTGGGTAGTAAACACAGGAAATGTCACACCAATTTTGCGGCGGGATTCCGGAAATGTGGGCATAATTGGGTGTTGGAACGTGTTTGACCGCAATCCCACTTAAGGATGGAATTTCATGCCAATTGCAACCCCCGAGGCGTATAACCAGATGCTGGACACCGCGAAGCAGAACGGCTTCGCATTTCCAGCCATCAACTGCACCTCGTCTGAAACGATCAACGCAGCACTGAAGGGCTTTGCCGAGGCAGAGTCTGACGGCATCATCCAATTCTCCACCGGTGGCGCAGAGTTCGGCTCTGGCCTCGCGGTCAAGAACAAGGTTAAAGGTGCTCAGGCCCTAGCCGCTTTCGCGCACGAGGCAGCGAAGCACTACGGCGTCAATATCGCCCTGCACACTGACCACTGCCAGAAGGAAGTTCTGGACGATTACGTTCGTCCGCTGATGGCCATCTCCCAGGAGCGCGTCGACCGCGGCGAGAACCCGCTTTTCCAGTCCCACATGTGGGATGGCTCTGCTATTCCGATCGATGAAAACTTGGTCATCGCCCAGGAGCTTCTGGAAAAGGCGAAGAAGGCACACATCATTCTCGAGGCAGAGATTGGTGTTGTCGGCGGTGAAGAAGACGGTGTCGAGGCCAAGGCCGGCGATAACCTGTACACGACTCCGGAAGACTTTGAAAAGACCATCGATGCCCTGGGCACCGGCGAGAAGGGTCGCTACCTGTTGGCCGCAACCTTCGGCAACGTGCACGGCGTCTACAAGCCCGGCAACGTGAAGTTGCGCCCCGAGGTTCTGCTAGAGGGCCAGAAGGTTGCGCAGAAGAAGCTCGGCCTGAGCGAGGGCGAGCACGCCTTTGACTTCGTCTTCCACGGCGGTTCCGGTTCCGAGAAGGAAAAGATCGAAGAGGCGCTGCGCTACGGCGTCATCAAGATGAACGTGGACACCGATACCCAGTACGCGTTTACCAACCCAGTGGCTCGCCACATGATGGAAAACTACGACGGCGTGTTCAAAATTGACGGCGAGGTAGGCAACAAGAAGGTCTACGACCCACGCTCTTACCTGAAGAAGGCAGAGCAGGGTATGTCCGAGCGCGTCATCGAGGCATGCCAGGACCTCCACTCCGTGGGTAAGACCACGGCCAAGTAGGACGAGTCGAAACTAGCTCCATGTTGAGCTGAAGCCTAAGGCGCGACCGTGCAGTAGGCACGACGAAGTAGCCGTTTCCCCCTGTGTGGGAGGCGGCTCTTCCTATTTCTGGTCCGATCTCTGGACCTATTGCTGGGCCCATCTGTGGGGTGCGAGGATGCGGCGGGGCCTTGCCGGGTATGAGACAGAGCAGGCACGTATGCCAGATCAGCCAGACAAGCTATGCCGGCCCGACCAGCTTTGCCAGCGAGATTGGACAGAAATATAGGCTGGCAAGGCCAGGCGGGAACGGCAGGCCCAGCGACCCGAGTGGATTAGACGGACCAGACGGACTGGGTGGGGTGAGGATTAGGCGTAACTCCTTGTTGGTCGTGGTGAATGGGCGGGTGAGGGGATGAACCGCGGGTTACCGCTCCACGGCGGGATCCAAGCGATGCGGCCCTTGATGCGAACCATGCGCCCGCGTGCGGTGGGTCGGGAATCATCATCTTGGTTCACCGCATTGTGATGGGCACAGAGCGTTACGAGGTTTTCTTGGTTCGTGGGGCCGCCGGCGGCCCAGGCGGTGAGGTGGTGGACTTGGGCGTCATCGGCAGGCGTGGAGCAGCCGGGCCAAGCGCAAATAGGATGTTCCGCGCGGGCTAGCATGCGCTGCTTCCAGCTGGCCATGCGTTCGGTGCGATACAGGTTTACCGCGCCGTGCTCGGGGTGAACCAAGCTGACGTAACCACGTTGGGCGAGGGTGCGGGCAACGAGCTGGGCGCCGGACATGCGCGCGCCGTTGGAAAGCTGAAGCATGATGTCATCGCCCTGGCCAGCAGTGATGTGATCTAGTTGGTCGAGGGTAATGATCACATTGGTATGGACCGCGGGGAGCGCGCCGGGATTGCCCTCGAGGATGACCTGCTTGGCCGCCGCAAGCGGGTTTTCCTTATCCACGGAAGCGAGAACGCCCTTGATATCTGCGATATCCGTGGGGTCCGCGGTGATGGAGATGGTGTGGGGGCCATTGGGGCGTCGGGTGTAGCGGACGCCGTGGGAGGGCCGCTTGGCGGGGTTGAGCTGCTTGAGGCGCTTTTTCGCGATCGCCGGGATCAGGTGGGCTTCCGCGCGGCAGAGCTCCAGGCGGAGATCCCAACTGCAGTTGGTGTCTTTCACGCGGTGGGCGAAAGACTCGATGCTTTCAAGCACAGCGAGGTCGTGGCCGCGTGAACGAGCTGCCTCGCAGGCGAGGCGCTGCTTGCGGCTATTGGAGGTGCGGCCGAAATAGGTGTGTTGCAGGCGGGCGAGTTGCGCGGCGAGGAGCTGGCTGGCGCCGGCCTCGATGAGCTGCTGTTCGGAGCATCCCTGAAACTCGGCGACGAGGTCCACACCGCGACGGCAAAGTTGCAAAAATTCTGTGTTCACGGCTCCTGACCGTAAAAGCGGAATGGGTATGCGGCAATGGATAAGTAGGGCGAAACGGCGAATCTGTGGAATTCTCGCGCTGCTGGGGTCGCTGAGGCGCGCATATAGCGCGTTATCCACAACCTGGCGCGGGCCGGGATGCGGGTATTCGGGGGGCGGTGGTAGAGAGCGGTCTTCTATGCTGGAGGACATGTCGGAAGCGAAACAAAGAGTCTCAACGAGGCAAATGCTGCGGGTGGTGGACCGCTCAGTATTATCGCGTCTGCAACGCATCCGTTCGCGCTTCGTTTATATAATCCAGGCCACCGTTGGTGCCGCATTGGCGTATTGGGTGGCTAGCTCTCTCTTTGGGCATCCGCAGCCGTTCTTCGCGCCTATTTCCGCGGTTATCATCCTGGGGCTTTCGGGCGGGGACAGGATGAAGAAGGCATTGGAGATGTCGCTAGGCGGCATCGTCGGCGTGGCTGTGGGCGATTTGCTCTTCCAAGTGGTGGGGCAGGGCCCGTTCCAGATCCTGTTCATCGTGGGAGCCGGCCTGGTGGTGGGGTCCTTTATTACGAAATCGCCGCTGGTGTCCAACCAGATTGTTTTTGGTTCCATCCTTATCGCCACGATTTTTCCGCCGACCGAGGGGCCGGGTGGCTTGCACCGGGCCATCGACGCGATGATTGGTTCCGGCATTGGGCTTATCACGATTGCACTGATCCCGAATTCGCCGTTGAAGGAAGCAAGGCGCGAGGTGTCGAAGGTGCTGCGGATTGCATCGAGCATTCTCAATGACGTCACGCATGGCATCCGCGATACCAATCCTGAGATTATTCGCGATGCCCGCGATGCGGTGCGCGGCACGCAAAATGACGTGAATACGCTGTTGAGTGCGGCGCAGTCGGGCAGGGAGGCATCGGAAGTATCGCCGCTTTTGTGGACCTCGCGCAGGAGCATTCGGTCCCTGGAGCGCATCCTGTTGCCGGTAGATAATGCGGTGCGCGGGGTGCGGGTCTTATCGCGCCGCGCGCTCGTGCTTACTGAAGACGGTGATAGCGTGTCCGAAAAGCAGCTAGAGCTCTTGGAAGAACTATCAGAAATTATCCTCGCGGTGGGAGAGCTTTACGGCAGGCAAAAGCGGGACCACGATGAGGCGATAGAGATACCCGAGCTGGTACAGCGACTGCGCTACGTGGGTGGTCAAGCAGGCATGGATCTTATCGAAGAAGACGCGACGCTTTCTGCGTATACGATTCTCGCGCAGACGAGGTCCATTGTTGTGGACATGCTCATGGTATGCGGGCTCTCGCGCGAGTCCGCCGTTGCGCACCTGGTTCCTACCTCTACGCACCCGGCGTTCCCGCCGGAGGTGTGGGAGCGCAAAGATAAGCCGAAAGGGCAGAATTAGCAGGACCACGCCCGGATATCCGCCGAGCGGGGCGCTTGCCGAGTTGCGCGAGCTGAGTCAACCGAGGGCCGAGTCAGCGGAGACGGGGTGAGCTGGCTGGACCGGCGTTAGCTGTGACGGGTGGACTAGGGGCGCACGACTTGGAGGTCGCGCAGATGGCGGTAGAAGGTGACGCGGGTGAGGGGGCGTTTGTGGGGGATGGCATCGACAAGCACGCGCAGCTGGGGGCCGCCTGCCTGGACCGCGCGGCCGGTGTGGACGGAGTCTGGGTCGAGGCGACCGGGCTTGCGCAGGAGGGAACGCAGGAGGCGGCCTTCGGGCTCGACTGGAGAGGTTGCGCGGGCCGCCAGGATGCCCGGGGCATCGGTCATGGGGACCAGCCGCGCGCCGAAAGTGCGGCGGCCGGAGGCGGCGAGGGTGTCATCATCGATGATGATTTCACCGGTAAGCGGGCCATTCGACCAATCTGAGATGGTTGCTGAGCCGGCGACGGCCTGGCCGGAATCATTGCGGATGAGCGGCACCGGGCGAACCGGGGCGGTGCGGGCGACCTCGAGGGACTCCTGCGGCGCGGCGGGCAGGCCCCAATTAGCGGCGGCGGCCGACTCGCCCGTGGGAATGAACGCTACCTCAGCCCACAGGTTATCGGCGCGCATGAGCCGGGTGATGACGGCGTTCAGCGCCGAATCCGAGCCCGCAACCACGATGCGCAGGCGGTCCTCCAGGTAAGGCTCCTGCGGGGCGGCGGCAGGGGCGCCGAGGTGGCGGACATCGGGCTGCGCGGCGATCTCGTCAAGCGAAGGCGTGGGGTCGTGGGGGAGGAGGTTGGTGGCGGCGGCATCGATAAGCGAGAGCTCCTTGCGGGAAGGAACGGCCGAAAGGTCATAGGCCTCTGCGGGCAAATCAACGCCGGGGGCGCCGCAGCGGAGGAACAAAAAACTCATGCACATCATGCTACGTGGGCTATTGCGGCCAGAAAAGTGTAAGGTAAATGCGTATTTTGGCTTCAATAATGAGGAAGTGACTTAAAAGATGGCAGCGATCGTCATTGTCGGCGCCCAATGGGGCGACGAAGGCAAGGGCAAGGCTACCGATATCCTTGGCGGGAAAGTTGACTACGTAGTCAAGCCGAACGGCGGCAATAACGCCGGGCACACCGTCGTGGTCGGCGGTGAAAAATACGAGCTGAAGCTCCTGCCCGCCGGTATTCTTTCTGAAAACGCCATTCCCGTGCTGGGCAATGGCGTGGTGATTAACCTCGAGGCGCTCTTTGATGAGATTGATGGCCTGGAAGCGCGCGGGGCAAATGCCTCCCGCCTGAAGATTTCCGCGAATGCGCACCTCGTGGCGCCGTATCACCAGACCCTCGATCGCGTGCAGGAGCGTTTCCTGGGCAAGCGCGCCATCGGTACCACCGGCCGCGGCATTGGGCCGACCTACGCCGATAAGGTCGCGCGCATTGGTATTCGCGTGCAAGATATCTTCGACGAATCCATCCTGCGGCAGAAGGTGGAGTCCGCGCTGGAGATCAAGAACCAGATGCTGGTGAAGATGTACAATCGCAAGGCCATCGAGGCAGAGCAGATTGTGGAGTACTTCCTGAGCTATCGCGAGCGCCTGCGCCCCATGGTTATTGACGCGGAGCTTGAGCTCAACCAAGCGCTTGCCAATGGTCAGAACGTGCTCATGGAGGGCGGCCAGGCCACCATGTTGGACGTCGACCACGGTACCTATCCGTTTGTGACTTCCTCGAATCCGACTGCGGGTGGGGCATCGGTTGGCTCTGGCATTGGGCCGACGAGGATTAAGACCTCGCTGGGCATTATCAAGGCCTATACCACCCGCGTGGGCGCCGGACCGTTCCCTACCGAGCTGTTTGATAAGTGGGGCGAGTACCTGCAGACCACCGGCGGCGAGGTCGGCGTGAACACCGGCCGCACACGCCGCTGCGGTTGGTACGATTCCGTGATTGCTCGTTACGCTACGCGCGTAAACGGGTTTACGGATTACTTCTTGACCAAGCTCGATGTGCTGACCGGTATTGGGGAAATCCCTATCTGCGTGGCTTATGACGTCGACGGCAAGCGTTATGACGAGATGCCGGTTACCCAGTCTGAGTTCCACCACGCCGAGCCGATTTTTGAAACCATGCCGGCGTGGGACGAGGACATATCCGAGTGCGCCACCTTCGAGGAGCTTCCGCAGAAGGCACAGGATTATGTGCTGCGCCTTGAAGAGCTGTCCGGCTGCCGCATCTCTTATATCGGTGTCGGACCTGGCCGCGACCAAACCATCGTGCGCCACGATGTCATGGAAGACCAGTAACGGACACAGTTGCATGGATGAGCCCCGCCTAGCCGCGAGCTCATAAAAATGAGAAGGGGCGAGGTACCTTGGTGAGGTACCTCGCCCCTTATTTTGGATCCTCGTGACTCCCCGAGGCTATGCCCGTTCAGCTTTAGTAAGCGGCTGTCAGGTTGTCGTAGCCATTGATCTTGAGTGCTTCCAGCACGCGGTCCACGGCTGCTTGGTCAGTATCCGGGTTATAGGTGTCCGGGAAGGTCAGGTGTGCGCTGTGGCTGTCCTTGAAGTCGATGTTCATGAACTCGTGGCCCAGCTCGTCGGTAGCGAGCGCGAGTTCGCGCTGCACAGCCAACTTACCGCTCTGCAGGATGGGTGCAGAGTAGTCCTGGTCTCCGTTGATTACATCTTCCTTGTCACCGGTGATGCGGCCCTTTTCGGCATGAGCGCCGGGTTCATCGGACTGGTTGGTGGACTGTTCAGCGTCAGCGGTCTGGTTTACCTCTGGCTCAGCAAGCTGGTCTTGGGCATCGACTGGGCCGGTGCTGCCAGTTAGCGGTAGTACAGCAGCGATGGCGCTAGCAATAAAAGAAGGAATAGACATTTCCGATCCTTTCTGGGTTAGTGTCTGAAACCGATAAAAATACTAGCACCGTAAAAGGCGAGTAACTATATGGAATTCAACTTGTTGATTCGTTCATTAAAATTTGTTTTAGAAGCTATTGACGGAAAAAATGCTTTAGTCCAATATGTGGCATTAGACCCGCATTATTCGTCTTGAAGTGTGACATTCGCTATTAAGTTTAACCGGAGTGCAATATAATACAACGCCGGTGGGTGCGAGGGGTGCACTGGAGGTTGACGCTAATAAAAGCTGACATTTGATGGGATTTAGCTCATTAAAGTGGCTTAAGCCAAAGTAGCGTCCATTTCCTGTCAAACTTTAGAAAAGCAGACTGTAACTTTGGTTTATCCCCCATTTTAGTGGACGCTTCAATTACTGCACGACTTCTATTTACAGTGCAATTCTGCGCGAAGTATGCACGTTTTCCTGTGACGTTTGATACTTCTTGAAAGCATTTTCTTAAATGCAAATAATTTTCTTAATCAGTGCCTACAGGGGAGTTATACATAACTGAATAATGTCTGAAGGTAAGTTGAATCGAGCATGTGGTCGCCATTGTTTGCGGTCTTTCATTTTGGGAGTTCAGGTGATTGAAGGCTCGTATTGCGTAAAACCAATGTTTGTGACTGTTTAAAAAGTGTACCGACATTTAGTGGGGTGCAAGACTGAGTTCAGAAAATGCTGGTAACAGCGTCAATAGAAATGGTAAATCTACTAAAAGCTGTAAGTTATCTATTAACCTATAGTATTCTGGAGTGAAGTTCACCTACGAACAAAGGTTTACTTATGACGGTTTTAATTGCCAGCTTCCGTTTATCGGTAAACCGGAATTGGCATAGTAAATTCGTTGACGTATCACTTGGATAAGTTTGAAATACTTCTCTTTGAACGCATGGACTGGTACTCTCCTAAAGGCACAAACGGTGGCGATCGTAGCGGTTAGTGAACAGGGATCGTCTATCGTGTGTGCAAGTTTCACATTTAGGTTCTACACAGCTGAAGTTCGAGTTGTGTAGATGCGAATTGTAAGAAGATGTTTTTTTAAAGGGGAGAAGATGAGCGGAGTGCGCGATTTATCCCGAAGGAAGTGGACTGTATTAACCGCAATCTTTGCTGCATTTGCGGTTATTGCTGCTATGGTCACTGTTCCCTGGAATCAAGCAAATGCTGAGGAAAGTAATCCTACAGATTTTGAGCCAAATGTAAGTTTGGGAGATGTAAACAAGATTATGCCCAAAGGAGTAGATACTTCTTGGGGGCCACTTGTTTGGGCAGGAACGCCGCCAGAGGGTGCTGGTAAAGGAAACCCGAACAACAACGTGGGATGGGGCTGGTGTATCGAACCATTCGCCCAAATCCCACTGCAAACAAATCGGGTATATGCGAAGGAAAACGCAGAAAGGCTTGAAATCTCACCCGAATACAGGGATGGTGTGATCAATCTTGCACGGAAATTGAAGGATGCAGCGAAGCGGAAGGATAGTAAGGCTGCTGCAAACTACTCCGTGTATTTAGCAGCTTTAATTGCTGAGAAGGACACATCACGGGCTATAGCTGCCGCTACTATTACTGGCCGAGACCCATCTTACGGTGCGCTTGATCCAGGTCAGCCTACATACCCTAGCTTTACGGGAAGCCACGAGGAATTTACGGAACTGACTGGGTATCGAATTGTAGACGACTATGACCCGCCAAAATTCGAAAAAGATCCATCCGTGCAGATTCCGGAACAGCCTGAAGATGCTTATATCACGATTGTTCGTCCTCACGATGATAAAGGTAGGGTCGATAAAACACGCAGGGACCAGCCTGTGATGCCGCCGGATCAGCCTGGTCTACCTGATACCGAGGGGGACGAGCCGGAGGAATCCACGACTCCCGAGCAGCCTTCCGAGGAAGAAACCACGGAAGATGAGCCTACGGAGGAAGAGAGCACTCCGAACTCCACGGAAGAGCAGCCTTCCGATGAGGAGACCTCGACAGAGGAGACCACTTCCTCTGAGGAACCTTCGACGGAGCAAACCACTACTCAGCCAAGCACTGAGCCTAGCGAATCGACTCCAACTACTAGTGCATCCGAGAAGAAGTTGCAGCCCAAGATTCGCACCAAGGCAGAGTTTGCCGACGATGCTGACCAGGTTGTTGCTGGTGCCAAGGTGAAGGATACGGTTCACTATGAGGACCTGGTCCCGAACAAGAAATACACCCTTGAGGCTGAGCTGAAGGATAAGGCTGGAGACCACCAGGTCGTCGGCAAGGGCAAGAAGACCTTTACTCCAGAAAAGTCCTCCGGCGACGTGGACGTGGAGATCACTGTTGACAGCGGTCTTAAGAAGCCCATTGACGCGGCAGTTGCTTTTGAAACCTTGACCTCTACTGAGGTTGATGCGGAAGGAAAGTCCAACTCTGACTCTGACAAGAAGAATGTCATCGCAGAGCACAAGGACCTGAGCGACGAGGCGCAGACTGTAAATACCACCTGGAACCCAGAGATTTCCACCAAGGCGAAGCTTGCCAAGGGTGAATCGGTTGAGTCCGGCGCTAAGGTAACCGATACCGTTAAGTACAAGGATTTGGTCCCAGGGAAGCAATACACCCTGAATGCGGAATTGGTTAATAAGGCAGACGAATCTGTAATTGGTAAGGGTGAAAAGACCTTTACTCCGAAGAAGTCCGCTGGCAACGTTGACGTGGAAATCACTGTTGATAGTGACGTCAAGAATCCGGTTAAGGCTGCGGTTGCCTTTGAGGAATTGACCTCTACTGAGGTTGACGCCGAGGGCGAGGGCACTCCGGATGCTGAGAAGCCAAATAAGGTTGCTGAGCACAAGGACATTAACGACGAAGACCAGACCGTAAACACTAAGAAGGACAACCAGCCTTCGGAGTCGTCTTCGTCGGAGACTTCAACGACTAGCTCGAAGCCAAGCGCCTCGGAGTCCAAGAGCTCTGAACCATCGACGGAGAGCAGTTCGGAATCTGAAACCTCGGAGCCGTCGGACTCGGAGACGTCCACTTCGAAGACTACGACCAGCACTGAGCCTTCGAGCACGACTTCTTCGGAAAAGCCGGAAGAGCCTGCTGATACTTCGGCAAAGCCGGAGATTTCGACGAATGCTGATTTTGCTCAGGGTTCGCATGAGGTTGTTGCTGGTGCTGAGATTGTTGATGAGGTCAGCTATGAGGGCTTGGTTCCTGGTAAGGAATACACGCTGCAGGCTGAGTTGATTAGCAAGGCCGATAAAGAGACTGTTTTGGGTAAGGGTGAGACGACCTTTACTCCGGAGAAGTCTGCTGGCACGGTTGATGTGAAGATCACTGTTGATAGTGATGTGACGGAGCCGGTTGAGGCTGCGGTTGCCTTTGAGGAGTTGACTTCTACTGAGGTTGACGCTGAGGGTGAGGACACTCCGGATGCTGAGAAGCCGAATGAGGTTGCTGAGCACAAGGACATCAATGATGAGGATCAGACGGTAATCTCTGAGGATTCTAAGAAGGTTCTGAAGCCGGAGATTTCGACGAATGCTGATTTTGCTCAGGGTTCGCATGAGGTTGTTGCTGGTGCTGAGATTGTTGATGAGGTCAGCTATGATGA
>NZ_JBEHFR010000015.1:0-65233 GCF_040225635.1 Corynebacterium sp. KPL2830
TCTACTGAGGTTGACGCTGAGGGTGAGGACACTCCGGATGCTGAGAAGCCGAATGAGGTTGCTGAGCACAAGGACATTGATGATAAGGATCAGACCGTAACCTCTGATGACTCCGATGCCCCAGGCAAGCCGTCCAAGGGCAAGATTCCTAAGTGGGCCATCCTGATTCCGGGCATTGGCTTGGGTATCGGCTTGGGCAAGATTATCTTCGGCCACCACGATCACGACCACGGTCACCATAATCACGACAATCCACAGGATCGTCCTGAGAAGGAGACCGAGGGCCACGGTGAGCACCCAAGCACCGAGGTGAAGGGTCAGGATACGCCGGATAAGGTTGACCAGAACTCCAGCGAAGAGCCTCGCCCCACCGAGGTGAAGGGCCAGGATACGCCAGATAAGGTTGACCAGGGCACTGACAAGGATGACCGTCCTGTCGAGGTTATGGGCCAAGAGCCTGGAAAGACTGGTAAACCGCTACCGTCCGACGCAGGGCGTACGAAGATCAAGTCCGTACCGTCCGGTGCTACCGAGCTTGACCCAGGTATGCAGGACTACATTCAGTAGTGTGAGCGTACTGGTCAGGTAACAGGCCATAGCGCCTGGGCACAACATGTCCCCCCTTCAGGGTGTCACCGCACACGCTGGAGGGGGCAACCCATCTGATGAACCATCGAGAAGACCACAATGAGGAGATTGGGCAATGTCTGAGGAGACAGGCCGCGAGGAACCCGTAAGCCGGGGTAAGAAGATCGGCTTTATCGTGCTGGTAGTGGCCGTAATTCTGATGTTGATCCAGCTGGCTCTCTACCTCACCACCGGTGGGGAGGATGATGAGGCTAGTGAGGGGGCATCGGAAAGCGTCTCGGCCGTTGGCACCCCGGACGATAAGGGCGATGCCTACGTCGATGATTCCGGCGCACAGGAGCACGAATTCGAGCCGGCCCCGGGCCAATTCCAGGGCTTTGACGGCATGTCCGTGGGCATCGACGGTGAGTACGCCGCCGTGGACCCGGTGCAGGTAACTGACCAGGGCGTGCTGCTGCCGCCACACGATGTCTCCCGCCTGGGCTGGTACTCCGCCTCGGCCGTGCCTGGCGATGCCGGCAATGTCGGCTCCAGTGTCATCACCGGCCACGTGAATTACCAGGGCCAGGGCACCGGTTACGCCGAGAAATTCACTCGGTTGCAGGAAAACCAGGAATTCACCGTGGTCATCGATGGTGAGGAGCGCACCTTCCGCGTGACGGAAAAGCCGTACCGCCTGCCCAAGGGCGGGGATTTCCCGGACGTGGTTAATGACACGGACGGTACCAACCGCCTGGTCCTTATCACCTGCGGCGGCAAGTTCGTCGGCGGTGCGCTGGGGTATGAGGACAACATCATTACCGTGGCAGAGCCAGTCGATGCCCCGGTTCCACCAGAGGCACCCCAGGCCTAGCATAAGAACCCGCAAGCGCCCGGTCCGAGGAAGAAGATCCTTGGCCGGGCGCTCGCGTTTGTGCACTTCACGCATGTGTGTCCGGGATGCGGCGAGCATCTATGAAATAATTTGGGGAAGTATCTGCTGCTCGGAGCGGAATCAAAGGAGCAAAGTCATGGATATTCCAGGCAAAATCGCCGGTCATATCGGCACGCCGCTGACGGGCAATGCCACGAAGGTATTGCTGCTCGGCGCGGGCGAGTTGGGAAAGCAGCTGGCTATTTCCTTCCAGTCCCTGGGCCTTGAGGTGCACGCGGTGGATAAGTACCAGGGGGCGCCGGCGCACCAAGTGGCGCACTATAGCTATATCGCGGATATTACTGACTCCGCGCAGGTATCAGAATTGGTGCAGCAGATTCAGCCGCACTACGTGGTGCCGGAGGTGGAAACCGTCGCGGTAGCGGCCCTCGAGCAGGTTGAGCAGTCCACCGATGCCGTCGTCGTGCCCACGGCGCGCGCCTGCGCGCTCACCCAGGACCGCGAGCGGGTGCGCGCGGTGGCAGAAGATATTGGGCTGCCGACCTCCGCCTACCGCTTTGCTTCCTCTGTGGAAGAACTGGAGGAAGCGGCGACGGAGCTGGGATTTCCGTGCATCGTGAAGCCGGACGTGTCCACCTCGGGCAAGGGCCACATGCTGGCGGGGGATGTGGAAGACGTGCGCGAGGCGTGGGAGACGGTGCGCCGCGTGTCCTCGGATTCGCAGCGCGTGGTGGCGGAGCGCTTCGTGGATTTCGACCTGGAGGTAACGCTCTTGGCCATCCGGTCCATCGATCCGGCCACGGGCAAGCTGGCCACCTGGTTTAGCGAGCCCATTGGTCACCGCCACGAAAAGGGCGATTTGGTTGAGGAGTGGCAGCCTACCGGCATGAGCGAGATTGCGCTGGAGAACGCGCGGTCGGTTGCGGCGCGCATTTCCAATGAGCTGGGCGGGCGCGGCGTGTATGGCGTAGAGCTTTTCGTCGCCGGCGATGATGTTTACTTTTCTTCGGTTTCCCCGCGGCCTTCGGATACGGCGATGCTTACCACCTATACGCAGCGCTTTTCCCAGTTCGATCTGCACGCCCGCGCCATTTTGGGCTACCCCATCGACGCCACGTTGATAACCCCGGGCGCCAGCGTTTTCTTACACGCGCCAGAGCCGCTTGCCGATGTCGCCTTTACCGGCATCGCCTCCGCTCTCCACTATGCCGAGACGGACGTCAAGCTCTTTGGCAAGCCCGATGCCTATAAGGGCCGGCGCATGGGGCTTGTGACCACGACGGCGGAAACGGTGGAAGAGGCCCGCGACCGCGCCGCGTTGGCGGCGCATAAGGTGAGCGTGACCTCTACGCCTGGCCTGCTCGCGCAGGGCGGTGCGCGCGGCATCGACCCGCAGTCAGAAAACGTGCCTGATATCGAGGTCGTTGAATACGAGGGTGGGGTCGAACTCGACCCCAAGCTGACCTCAGGGGTGGACGATACCGACTAGTCCTGCGGGCCGGCGTGCTTGACCATCTCGTCCCACTCGACGATCTTGATGCGCTCGCGGCCGTGCGGCTCGCCGGCGGCTTGCTCGGCGGCGTTGAGGCGGTGCCAGCCGTCCCAGGTGGTGACGGCGATATCGCGGCTGCTGAGCAGGTCGAGGATATCCTGCGGATCCCGCTTGGTGGCGGAGTCGAGCTTGTCCGCCTTGTAATCCTCAAGCAGCATGCCGGTGGTGTCCTTGGCATCGGATTTAGTATTGCCAATCAAGCCCACCGGGCCGCGCTTGATCCAGCCGGTGGTGTAGAGGCCGGGAAGCTTTTCGCCGTCCACATCGGTCAGGACGTGGCCGCCGTCGTTGGGCATGGTGGCCGTGTCGTCGTTGAAGGGAATTCCCTCGACGGACTGTGGGTGGTAGCCCACCGCGCGGTAGACGGACTGGACCGGCCACTCGGTGAACTTGCCGGTGCCGCTCACGGAGCCATCGCCGTTGAGCTGGGTGCGCTCGGTTTTGATGGCGGTGACGTGGCCGGCATCGCCAAGCACCTCTACTGGGGACTCGAAGAAGTGGATGTAGAGCTTGTGCGGGGCATCGCCAGGCTCGCGCATGGCGTAGGACTCTAGGGTCTGGCAGACCAAGTCGGTGGACTTGGCGGAGCGGCGGGCTTCCTCGGAAGCCTCGTCGTACTCGATGTCCTCTGGGTTGACGATGACCTCGATGGTGGGTGACTCATCGAGCTCCTTCAGCTCTTTCGGCGTGTACTTTGCCTGCGCCGGGCCGCGGCGGCCAAAGACGTGGACCTCCTTGGCGCGGTTTTCCTTCAGGGAAGTGTAGACGTTATCCGGGATCTCGGTGACCAGCAGCTCATCTGCGGTCTTGGCCAAGATGCGGGACACGTCGAGCGAGACATTGCCCACGCCTACGACGGCGACGGACTCAGCGGATAGGTCCCAGTCGCGCTCGAAGTTGGGGTTGCCGTCATAAAAGCCCACGAATTCGCCGGCGCCGTAGTTGCCCTCGAGGTCCTCGCCGGGGATGCCCATTTCCTTATCGGCGGTGGCGCCGGTGGCGAAGATGATGGCGTCGTAGTACTCGCGCATCTCTTCGACGGTGATGTCCTTGCCCACTTCGATATTGCCCAGGAAGCGGATGTCTTCCTTCTCCATGATGTTGTGCAGCGACTGCACGATGCCCTTAATGCGCGGGTGATCCGGGGCGACGCCGTAGCGAATCAAGCCAAAGGGCGCAGGCATCTTTTCAAAGAGATCGATCTGCACGTCCACATCGGACTTTACGAGGAGGTCAGAGGCGTAAATGCCGGCCGGTCCGGAGCCGACCACGGCGACACGCATGGGGCTAGTCATCTGTTTAGGGTGTCCTTTCTTTAGGTTTTTCTCACATTCTACGCGGTGGCAGTGCGATAAATGCCACACTGCTCTGAGCTATCTACCCCCAGTTTAGGAGGTTGCGGAAGGGCGGGGGAGGGGGTGATTCACGTACAGTGGAGTCGTCACCACGTGCTAGTAACTGTGATGTACGGCATAATGTTACGGCGCGTGTTCCCAGTGTTCCCGTGACGGCAAAGGAAGGTAATCCGCATGTCTGCATCCCAGTCCACAGTGTTAAGCTCCATCGGCCGCGGCTTCGATGGCCTCGATATTCCCGCCTTGGCGGAAAGTCTTGGCGCTGAACTGCTCCGCTTAGAAGATTTCGACCCCACCGTGGCGGATGTCTTGGCCAACGCGCCCACCGCTACTGCCGGTGCCCTCTTGGTCCAAGGCACCGGCGAGATCTCCTTCGATGCGGAGGTCGCCGCCGCGCTGGGCCTGCCGCTGGTCATTATCTCCGGCGCCCCAGAGCGCGCCGCGGAGCTGGCACGGCGCAAGGCAGAGTCCCTCGGCGCCACCGTGGCAGGCGTCTTCACTGACCTGGAGGCCGTGCCCGGTGCGTTAAGCGCGGCAGAGGAAACCGCGCCCGTCATGTCCGCAGACCTCTTCCAGAAGCAGCTCATTGACCAAGCCAAGACGACTGGATCCCACATCGTCCTGCCAGAGGGCGATGATGACCGCATCCTTGAAGCCGCCGATGCCCTGCTGCGCGATGAGGTCGCCCGGCTGACCATCCTGGGCAAAGAAGCCGATGTTCAGGCCCGCGCCAAGGAGTTGGGGCTGGATATTTCGGGCGCTGAAATCATCGACCACCTGGAATCGCCGCTTGCAGAGGAGTTCGCTGCCGATTTCGCGGAACTGCGCAAGAAGAAGGGCCTGACTCTGGAACAGGCCCGCGAGGCCATGCAGGACATCTCCTACTTTGGCACCATGATGGTGCACAAGGGGCTTGCTGATGGCATGGTGTCCGGCGCCGCCCACACCACCGCGCACACTATTAAGCCGTCCTTCCAGATCATCAAGACCAAGCCGAATGCCTCGGTGGTCTCTTCCATCTTCCTGATGATCATGCGCGGGCGCCTGTGGGCCTTCGGCGACTGTGCCGTAAACCCGAACCCCACCGCGGAACAGCTGGGCGAAATCGCCGTGGTGTCCGCGCAGACCGCGTCCCAGTTTGGTATCGACCCGCGCGTAGCCATGCTGTCCTACTCCACCGGCGCTTCCGGCACCGGCCCGGATGTCGAGCGCGCGATCGCGGCCGTCGAGGCCGCCAAGAAGCTGGACTCTTCGGTGAAAGTGGATGGCCCGCTGCAGTTCGACGCCGCCTGCGATCCCGGCGTTGCCGCAAAGAAGATGCCGGATTCCGATGTCGCGGGTAAGGCCAATGTCTTCGTCTTCCCCGATCTGGATGCCGGCAATATCGGCTATAAGACCGCGCAGCGCACCGGCGGCGCCTTGGCCGTGGGCCCCATCCTGCAGGGACTGAACAAGCCGGTCAACGATCTATCCCGCGGCGCTACCGTTCCGGACATCATCAATACCGTTGCCATTACCGCTATCCAGGCTGGAGAGAAATAAATGTCATACGTACTGGTCCTCAACTCGGGTTCCTCATCCATCAAGTTTCAGCTAGTGGACCCAACCGCTAGTGCCACGGATGATCCACTCGTATCTGGCCTGGTGGAACAGGTTGGTGAGCCAAGCGGCGCCATTACCCTCAAGGTCGGTGGGGAAAAGTTCACCGAAAAATTAGAAGTTCCCGATCACTCCTTTGGCCTGCAGCGCGCCTTTGAATTGATGGATGATCATCAGGTGGGCACAAAGGATGTCGATATCATCGCCGTGGGGCACCGCGTGGTGCACGGCGGCCGTCTCTTTTCGCAGCCGCAGCTCATCGAGGATCAAATTGAATCGATGATCGAGGACCTCATCCCGTTGGCCCCGCTGCACAACCCGGCCAACCTGGACGGCATCCGCGTGGCGCGCAAGATCTTGCCGGATATTCCGCACGTGGCGGTCTTCGATACCGCGTTCTTTAATACCTTGCCGCCGGCAGCAGCGCTCTATGCCATCAATAGTGAGGTCGCCTCCAAATACGATATCCGCCGCTACGGTTTCCACGGCACCTCCCACGAGTTCGTCTCCCAGCAGGTACCGAAGATCTTGGACCGCGATCCGGAGCATACCCACCAGATCACGCTGCACCTGGGCAATGGCGCCTCCGCGGCCGCCATCCGCAATGGCCGTGCCATCGATACCTCGATGGGCCTTACCCCGCTGGCCGGCCTCGCCATGGGCACGCGTACCGGTGATATCGATCCAGGTATCATCTTCCACTTGGTGCGCCAGGCGGGCATGAGCATCGACGAGATCGATAAGCTGCTCAATAAGCAATCCGGTGTCAAGGGCATCGCGGGCGTTAATGACTTCCGTACGCTGCGCGAGCACATCGATAATGGCGATGAAGACGCATGGTTGGCGTATAACATTTACATCCACCAGCTGCGTCGCTTCATCGGCTCCTACATGATTGCCCTGGGCCGCGTGGACGCCATCACCTTCACCGCCGGTGTGGGCGAAAACGACACCGAGGTGCGCCAAGATGCCCTGTACAACTTGGATATGTACGGCATCGACTTTGATAAAGAACGCAACCTCGTCCGCTCCGATGAACCGCGGGTCATCTCCACCGATGATTCCCCGGTCAAGGTCTTGGTGGTTCCCACCAATGAGGAATTGGCAATTGCGCAGAAGTCTGCGGAGGTCGCCGCCCAGGCGCGCGAGGAAGGGCTATTTAAGTAAGCCTTTACCAGGTGGCTTGGTCCTAGGGCACGTGCTGCGGGAGAAACCTCGCGGTACGTGCTCTTTTTTCTGCGCCCACTTGCGCTGCGCCGGGGCCGAAGCCTTTAGCTTGCGCTGATGGTGCAGCGGCTGGGGCGTTAGAAAGTGGTGATGGGGCGGACCTGGTTGGCCAAGTCCACCAGTGCATAGCGGTGGCGGCTAAACGGGGCTTGGCGGGCGAGTGCCCGTAGGGTCTCAGCAAGGCCGGTGCGCAGGCCGCGCTGGGTAAAGGCATACTCGAAGAGATCATTCGGCGAGGATGCCCGCGCGAGATCGGCGTTGCGCAGGAAGTTAAGGCCCGCGGAGATGACGGCGATCTTGATTTGGAGGAAGCGCGGCTCGTTGGTGGGGACTTCTTCGAGGCGTCGGGCAGCGCGGCGAATGCGCGACTCCGATAAGTCGTGCACGATGAGCTGCAGCACGGTGGTCAGAAGCGCCATGCGGAAGTGCCGCGAGGCATTGGGCACCTTATCCAAGGTGGCTACGGACAGCTCCACCTGCCCTTCCGCGCGCAATTGGCGGGCAAGCCCAAAGGCGGAGGACACCGTCGTGGGGTTGGTGGCCCAAACGATGCCGTATAGGCGCATGGAATTAAACCGCAGCGCGCCCGGGTCTTGGGTGACGTGCGACCAAATCTCCGGCTGGCCCTCAAAGGCGGAAGAGGGAAGATCCGCCAGGGTGGTGTAGAGGTTGGAGCAGGCGCGGGCTACGGTGGCATCGATAAGCGATGTTTCACTGTAATCAATCTGTTGCAGGATGAGCTCATTGATGGCCGCGATGGCGAGCTTGGGGGCGGCCTCACCGGGCAATAAATCGAGGACTGTGGCGAAGTACTCCTGCGCATCGATGTAATCATCGTGCAAGAGCTCGGTGATGCCGGCGTACCACTGGTAGCGCCAGTCTTGGCCCAGCCGGTCCTCGATGGAGCCTAACCACTGGCGGGCCTCGTCGGTATAGCCCAAATCAATCATGGAGCGCACCACGCCGAGGGGAATCTCGGCGGAATGCTCGTATTCCGGGGTGCGCATGGCCTGACGCAGGGTCTCGAGGGCTTCCTGCGGCTCGGCGTACGAGGTACCTTGCAGCAGGCTGGCGCCGACGTCATCGCGGTCTACCAGGGGCGTCGGCAAGGCGGAGACGACCTCGGGGGCGGTGATTTGGATGGTGCGGTCGATGCCATCGATAAGCTGATCCGTGCGGAAGACCAGGTGCTTGGTTCCAAACGTGGTACGTTGCGGCGAGAAGAGCGAGTGCTGGGAGGGGTACTGGCGGCCGTCGCGGATGGCAAGCACCTCGCGCAGCACGCCGTAGAGCTGGGTGCGCAGCTCCTTGATGGAGCTAAACCGGCGCTGGGGATCGCGGTGAGTAGCGCGCAACAGCAGGCGGTAGAGGGAGAGGAAGCGGCGCAGCTCCGGTTCCTTGGAGGGGTTGGGGATACCGGGGAGAAAGACGCCATCCTCGCTAGGCAGCTTGAGGCATAGCGCGGCCAGGGTGCGGCCGATGGTGTAGATATCGCTGGCGATGGACGGCCCCTTGGAGGCGACTTCCGGGGCCTGAAATCCCTGGGTACCGTAGATAAACCCGAATGCCCCGATGCCGGAAACCGCGCCCAAGTCGATGAGCTTGACTTGGTCCTCGGTGACGATGATGTTATCCGGCTTCAGGTCGTTATAGACCACGCCGCGCGAGTGCAGATACTCCAGCGCCGGCAGGATTTCCAGGATATAGCCAATGGCGATATCGACGGGCAGAAGCTCGTTGGGCTGCTTATTGCGCCTGCTTCTTAATGATGGCCCGCCCACGTACTCCATGACTATGAAGCCACCTGGCACGCGGTCATCGTCGATGAAGTTAAAAATCTTGACGATGCCCGGGTGGGTAATGTCTGCCAGAAACTCCCGCTCGGCCTCGGCAGCGGCCGTCTCATCGGCGGACTTTTGGGCCTGCATACCCTTGAGCACCACCACGCGCCCGGAGACATAGTGGTCATTGGCCAGGTAAATCCAGCCCATGCCGCCGTGGGCGATGACGCCGAGGATTTCGTATTGCTCCGCGACCATATCGCCCGGTTCTAGCTGCGGTGGCGGGACCTTTTTGCCCTTGATCTTCTCTTTCGGATCGATGAGGGCGGCGGTGGGATCGGCCGGGGTAATAAACGGCAGGCGCACCATGCCATCAGCAACCGGCCGCTCGGTGCGCTGCGTGCCGCGGCGCTCGCGGAAGGTATCGATCGCCTGCTGGCGCGAACGTTCCGAGGACTTTTCCTGCGCCGTTTTCTCATCGCGTTCGCTCTCGCGCTGAGCACGGATATTCTCTAAGTCCGCGAGCAGGCTGGAGAGGTGATCCGGGTCGATGGAACCGTCGTCGTCTTCATCGTCATCGGCAAACGGATCGAAGGCCACCGCAGAGGTTCCCGGATCCTCGCGGTGCTCGATGGGTTCGCTGGCGAACGGATCATACGCCACGGCTGCCGTGCCCACTCCGCCGGTGTCGCCGGTATCGCCCGTATCGCCGTCGTCGCTGCGGCCGCCGGGTCCGCCAGTGGTGCCGGTGGTGACTTGATCGTCGCTCGCATTGGCGTCGTTGCCGTTCCGCGCGCCCTGGGCTGCGGTGTCCTGGCCAGCAGCGTTTTGGCCAGCCGTGCTGCCGGGCGCTGCGCGCCTGCCCGTGGCCTCCGTACTCGGGAAGGCAGCGGCGGGGGCCGTGCCGGGAACCTGCGCCGCGGCAGTATCAACATCAGCTTCGCTAGTGCCCTTATCGCTATGGTCAGCGTTGGGGCGAGCAGCGGCGGTATCCGGACCAGCGGGGTCGGCGGCGTCGCCTGTGTTAGCTGCGTCAGGGGAGTCGGCAGCGCCGAGACCTCGGTCCTGGCTGCGGTCTTGGTCAGGGTCTTGGCCGTGGTCAGCGTCGTGGTAAGAAGACGTAGTTGGCTTTCGGAATTGGCGCTGGGTATCGAGGTTCTCGGGCTCTAGGTATTCGAGCTCGTCTTCGCTGAAATTCGGGTTATGCTTCATGACTTATCTTCCTCGATGTATGTACCCGACGGCAGGGTGGGCTCGTCTAGATAAGCGCCGAGCCACCTATCAAAGATGTCGGACCATGTCCCGTCGCGGCGGATACGTTCCAAGGTGGAATTAACCTGGCGCAGCAGCGGGCGGGTGTCATGATCTTTGCTGGGGCGGCGCGCGGCAACGCCGTAGTTCTCGGTCTTTAGGGGCTCGCCCACGATGGAGGTATAGGAATCCTGCGCGGCCATGCCGGAAAGCAGGGCATCATCAACCACCACGCCATCGGCCTGGTTGAGCTGCAGCGCCATGAGGCAATCGCCCCAGGAGCGGGTGATGAGGATATCGGACTTGGAGGCCCGCTCGCGGATGGTATCCAGCGCGGTGGAACCGCGCACCCCGCACAGCCTTTTGTCTTCCGCATCATCGATGGAATTCATCCCAGAGCTGGTAAGGACCAGCATGCGGGTCTGCGTGGTCATATAGGGGATGGAAAAGGCCACTTCCTTCTCGCGTTCGGGGCTAATGGTCATGGTGCGCACGATGATATCGACGGTGCCATTATCTAGCACGGCGGCGCGGTCGGAGGATTCGACGAAGCGGAAATCCACCTTATTGGGATCGCCGAAGATATCGCGGGCAATCTCGTGGGCGATATCGACCTCGAAGCCGCGGACATCGCCGGAGGCAGCATCGCGGTAGCTCAGCAGGTTATTGGAGCGGTCCACGCCCACGATAAGGCGCCCGCGCTTGACGATGTCCGGCACCCGCTCCTTCGCCGTTTTATCATCCGGCCGGTAGGTGCCTTTGAGTTCGGTATCGTCTTCCTTCGTGGGCGCGGTGCTGCCGGCTTCTTCTATGGTGGAACCCTCCGGCAGCGGCGGGCCGGGGCTGGCATCGAGCGCCTGCTGTTCGGGCGATTCCAGCGGCGGGACGGAGCGAATATCGCAGCCGGCCAGCGCGAGGACACTGCAGGTGGCAACGATGGCGGTCAGCGGTGCGGTAAGCCGTGCTCGGTAGCGCATTAGAGGTACTCCTGCAGTCGGGGACGAATGCCCAGCCACACCGCGAAGATGGCGCACAGGGTGAGCAGGAAGACAGCGGAGGAGACCGCGGTCATGGCGGTCAGCCCGCGCTCTAAGTAGGTGCGCATGGCGATGCGCGCCTGGCCGATGAGCTCCGAAAGCTCGCTATCGAGCTCATTAAAGGACTGCGCGGCGGTGGTCTCGCCATCCTCAGGATCCGTGATGGTGGCCTGGTAGACGGCCTCATCGTAGTCGCCCTCGCTCAGCGCCTCCATGAGTTTTTCGTGCGAGTCTTGCCACTTTTCGGTGGCGGCGCGGGCGCTGTGGATGAGCTCGGGATCGTTGACCTCGACGTCATCATCATGCAGCGCGCTTTCATAATCTCCCAGCGCCTTTTCAATGGAATCTACCGATCCGGAAAAGCGCTCGAGCGTATCTTCCTCAGAGGAACGCAGCACCAGCGCGAGGGTTTCTGAGGTGCGCGCCTGCTGCGCCTCAATGCGCGAGGCTGTCAGCGAATCCCACGGGCGCGAGGCGGTTTCAAAACCTTGGTGGCCGGTGGACCAGGTGGCCAAATTAGACAGCGCGACCCAGAAAACGGCCAAGAAAAGCAGCACCGTAGCGGTTAAAAAGCCGCGGTTAAACCGGCGGCGCGTCTGGCGCCACAGCCACCATTGCGCGACGATGAGGAAGAAAACCGCGGCCAAAAGGCCAGATAGCGGCACCCATTGCGGCGATGTGAGCTTTTGCTGCTGCTGGTTGACCTTTGCAGTGGTCAGCTGGAATAGCTCGGATGCCGCCGGCAGAATGTGCTCGCGCATGAGCGAGGAGGCATTGGACATATAGGAATTAGCCACGGCATTGCCGGCGCGGTGGTTCGAGCGCGCCTTTTCAATCATCGCGGTATAAATGGGCAGCTCGCGCTGGATGAAGGTGACGAGGTCGCGCACGCGGGCATCGTCAGGCGTGGTGCCCAGCACAGATTCGGTCGCGGCGATGGAGGCGGCATCGATGGCATCGTTATAGCGTTCGCGATTGCCCTCTGATTCCACGCCGGCCTGCACGAATCCAGTGGTGGCGATGGTATCTGCCACCGACAGGGAGCTATAGAGGTGGTGGGCCGCATTGGACATCGGCTCGGTTGTATTAAGCAGCTCGTCGAGGTCGGAGTGGCGGGCGGCGGAAGATTGGGACATCGATAAGCCGGCGGCACCCAATGCCACCGTGAGGATCAGGGTGACGGTAAAAAGCTTGCCCGGGGTGGTGGAGGCGAAGTAATAAAACCGCCGCAGCAGGCGCGCCGGGCCTGCAAACCATTCCATGGCGCGGTGGGTGAGCCCGCTTAGGGCCGGGCGAGAGGGCGCGGTAACCTCATCCAGCCAGTGATCGCTGGGGTGAGCGTCCTCTTCGCGCTCTGACTCTACCCGCACTGCCTGCTCAGTCATTTACTTAGAATAACGCCCCCAGTGTGCTAGGCGCCACCATTTACCCGCGTGTGTGGCTAGGATAGAAAATATGCATAACCCTCACAGTGGAGACGGCTGGGCGGCGGGCCCCAGTGGCATTCGCGTATGGGGAAAATTCGGTGCCGCCGGCCTCTTCCTCGTCGCCGGGCGCGAGGTGCTGCTGCAACACCGCGCCGCGTGGACCAATAACGGAAATACCTGGGGGATTCCCGGCGGGGCGCGGGACCTACAAGAAAGCCCCACCCAGGCTGCGCTGCGGGAAACGCACGAGGAATGCGCCATCGTACCTGCCGATGTCGAGGTGCTCGACACCCAAGTGACGGCCGGGCCCTATCCTCCGGCGGGGGATTTGCCGGGGGAATGGACCTATACCACCGTGCTGGCGCGCACCCGCAGCGGCCTGCGCTTGCCCACCACCGCCAACGAGGAATCGCATGAGCTGCGCTGGGTGGGGCTGGATGAAGTGGAAAACCTGCCGCTTATCGCGCCATTCCGCCATGCCTTTCCCGCCCTGCGGCAGCGGGTGGAAAAACTATACCGGTAAAGTATCCAAAATTATGGCACTGTAGTGCTCATGATTGAAGTACAGGGACTGACTAAGGATTACGGGTCTGTCCGCGCCGTTGAGGATCTCACCTTCCAGGTAAAGCCCGGTGTGGTCACCGGCTTCTTGGGGCCCAATGGTGCCGGCAAATCCACCACCATGCGGATGATCGTGGGCTTGGACGAGCCCACGGCGGGCCAGATTCGCGTTAACGGTAAACCCTATCGCGACTTGGAGCACCCGCTGCGCGAGGTGGGCGCGCTTTTGGATGCGAAGGCGGTACACCCCAACCGCACGGCCGCGAATCACCTGAAGTGGATGGCGGCGTCCAATGGCATTCCCGCCTCCCGCGTCGATGAGGTGCTGGGGCTGGTGGGGCTTTCCGATGTCGCCGGTAAGAAAGCCGGCGGCTTTTCCCTCGGCATGGGCCAGCGCTTGGGCCTTGCTGGTGCTCTATTGGGTGATCCCGGAATCCTCATCCTGGATGAGCCGGTCAATGGCCTGGATCCGGAGGGTATCCGCTGGGTGCGCCAGCTCGTGCGCGCGCTGGCTGCAGAAGGCCGCACCATTTTGATCTCTTCCCACCTCTTGTCCGAGATGGCCCAGACGGCCGATCACCTCGTGGTCATTGGCAAGGGGAAGATGGTTGCGGATAAGCCCACCCACGAGTTCGTCCGCGGCCACTCGCAGTCCTTGGTGTATGTGCGCTCGAACCACCTCCCGGAATTCGGCGAAGCCCTCAAGAAGGAGGGCGTTTCCTTTACCGAATCCAAGGATGAGGAGGGCCGCCCGCGGCTAGAGGTCATCAACCAGACCCCCGAGTTCGTAGGAGAGCTGGCCTATTCCACCGGGGTGCCGCTGCACGAGCTCACCCTGAAAAGCGCTTCGCTGGAGGATGCCTTCATGGATCTCACTGGCGATGCCGTGCAGTACCACGCAGGCACGCCCGGTGTCTCGGGCGCGCAGGCAGGTCAGTCGGGCCAGCCAGGTCAGTCCGGTGGGTTCGCCCGCCCCAACGAGCAGGAGGTTTAATCCGCCATGTTGAATATCTTCAAATCCGAGTGGATTAAGCTGCGCACCACCCGCTCCTTTTGGTGGACCACCGCGCTATTCCTCCTATTTTCCTGGGGTTGGGCCGGTGTCACCGCTGCGTTTACGGAGCCGCTCGATCCGCAAGCCGTTGATATGGGCTTTCAGCCTATTGGGGCCGAGTTCACCGTCGTATTCCTGGTAACCCTGGGCCTGCCGGTGTTGATGATTCAGGCCATCATGCTGGTGACCACCGAATATCGCTTCGGCACCCAAGCCATTACCTTCATGGCCTCCCCGCGGCGCTGGAGCGTGGCCGTGTCCAAGCTGGTCTTATACGCGGTCATCGCGGCCGTACTGACCTTCATCGGTGTGGTGGGCGCGTACCTGCTTACGGATCTGCTTGCCGATAGCTCCATTTCCGCCACCTTCGATCCCTGGAACGATGAAGTCGGCCGCGAGCAGCTGTGGAAGTACCCACTGGCCGCGGTCCTCGTGGTGGCCTTTGCCCAAGGCATCGGCATGCTCATTCGCCAGACTGCGGGCTCTGTGGCGCTAGGCCTTATTTTGTACTTGGGCGTGGATCAAATCGTCAGCATGATGCCCGTGGTAGGCGATAAGATCGGTAGCTTCATGCCCTTTACTGCTTTCCAGAACTGGCTATTCAATGTCCCAGTGGATAACGCACTGTGGACGGAATCCGCAGGCAGCGGCATCGTATTCTTCATCTGGGCCGCAGTGCTGTGGGCCCTTGGCGTGCTGGTGCTGCACAAGCGCGATGCTTAGGCGAGGGTAGGTCTGTTGTTTGAGACATGACTGGTAACCGGCTGATTGTGATCAGCCGGTTACTTTTATTGGTGGTGATTAATGGCTGCCTCAGAAAACAGCCTTTCCAGGTGGGAGAATATTTGAGAACCCTATGGATGGGCGCATATCGCAAATTAAACTCTAAACGTCTTTAAATATAATTCTATTTTATCGGAAATGCAGTTTAAATATTATTTATGTACTGACAATATTGTTCTTTTGCGTTAGGGTTGGGGGTGAAGAAAAAGAAATTGTGTAGAGTAATGTAGTCAAGTTTATCCGAGGGAGTGGTAAGTGTGTCCAATGAAATGCTTCCAGATTCTGTTGAAAAGTTTGTAGCCCCGACTATCGCGGGTGCCGCATTAGTGGGAGGAGGGGTAGCCGCAACTACCCCTCCAGCTAAGGCACAAGGACCTATCGGTAACGCTGCTGAAGTAGTTAGCCACATGAAGCCCGATGGGGTCCGTGCGCACTCTATTGTTAACGAAGTCAATGCAGCAAGGGCGGATCATGGTTTAAATCCCGTGACAGAAAACCCTGCGTTAAACAATATCGCTCAAGACTGGGCCGACCATTTGGTGGGAACAGGGGATTTGCAGCATCGGCCAAATCATTGGGAAACCTATCCGGATAGCATTCCTGCCGGTGGCGAAAACGTCCTTCAAGCATGGGACGATTTCGCAGATGCGAAGTTGGTGAACATGTGGCTGAATTCTCCCAGCCACAGGAAGATTTTGCTGGACCCAGAGGCGAAAACGGTTGGCACGGGCATCGCTGTTGGGGCGAATGGTGAGCTTTTTGCCGTACAGAATTTTGGACGTTAAAGAAGCGCTTTTTAATATTCCTCTTCGGGGTAGGCGCGATTTTATCCCCCCTTGTATTCCTTAAGCTTTTCGTACGCCTTCGTACATAGGCAATGTCAAAAGCCGGGATTAAGCTTTACGGTAAAAAGCAATAGACAAGAGGGTAATCTGCGGAGGATTCGGCGTATCTTTCGCAATTAGTTCCAATAATTAACGCCGAGCCGGAGTCAATTAAGTGGACTACAAACTCATCTCTGCGGTAACACCGTGCACGGTTCAACGCGGGATGTTCTACTCTGGCTCTGCAAAAGAAAGCTTGTGTTTAGATAGCCTATGAGCGGACTATTGGGACATCGGCAAGCAAAGCTTATTGCAGGGCCGAGGTCAGCCGCATGACGTTATCGACGTAGCGGCGGACAAAGCCGCGCTGGTTCCACTCCTCGAGGGTGAGCTCGTGGCAGACCGCGCGGTAATTGGCGGCGAGCTGGTTGAACTGGGCGAGGAGATCGCCTTTGGCCACGAGCATGGTGGTCTCATAGTTGAGGCCGAAGGACCGCGGGTCCATATTGGACGAGCCGAACATGCACAGCGGATTGAACTCTTGGTTATCCGGATCCGTGATGATGAACTTGGAGTGCAAAACATACGGGTAGGGGAACTGGTAGATATGCACCCCGGCCTCGAGCAGCGCCTGGTAATACGAGGACTGGGCGTGGTTGACCATGAATTGGTCCGCGGTATCGGAGACATAAAGCTCCACGTCCACCCCGCGGTAGCAGGCGGTGGTTACGGCCTCTAAGAGGGATTCATCCGGCACGAAATACGGCGAGCACAGCACGAGGCGCTGCTTGGCGTGGTGCGCCAGGGAGTTAAACATGCGCAGGTTGGGCTCGGTCGTATATCCGGGACCGGATGGGATCATCTGCAGGTAATTGGCGTCGACGGTTTGGGCATCGTCATAGGGCAGCTCATCTAGCGGGAGGTTTTCGCCGGATTCGGTGTACCAATCCACCGCGAAAACCGCGGTCATGGCGGTGACGATGGGGCCAGACAGTTCCACCATGTAATCGATCCAGAAGCGGTCATTGGTTTTATATTGGCGCTTGATCAGGTTGATGGAACCTATAAAACCTACCTCGCCATCGATGATGACGAGCTTGCGGTGGTTGCGCAGATCCGGGCGGCGGAAGCGGCCCTTGTGCAGCTGGATGGGTAGCATGAGGCGCCAGTCCACGCCGATTTCTGTCAGTTTGTCCCCCAGCGAGGAATAGCCCTTGTACTTAAAACTGCCAATCTGATCCAGCAAAAGGCGTACCTTGACGCCGCGGGCGGTGGCGCGGGCGAGGGCCTGGAAAAATACATCCGTGGTCTCGTCCCAGGATTGGATATAGACCTCGATGGAGACGTACTTTTCGGCGCGGTCCACGGCCGCGGCGATGGCGCGAATGCATTCATCATAATCCGCATGCAGGCCCAGGTTGTGGCCAATGAGTGCCGGAAAACCGGTCAGCTCGCGGTTGAGCTTGATGACGGATTCCACCTCCGCCGACAGGATGCCGCTGGGATGATCTGGGGTGCGGGCGGAAATATCCTCGAGGCGCTCATTGGCCTCTTGCTGGATGCGGTGGCGGCGCCGGTTGATATACGGCGAGCCCATGAGCAAAAACAGCGGCAGGCCAATGACGGGCAGCACCAGAATGGCCAGCAACCACGCCGTGGAATTGGAGGGCCGGCGGCCTTCTGGCACGAAGCCGACGGCAATGATCTTGATGGAATAATCAATGATGAGGAAGATCAGCTGCCAGAAGCTGAGATCGAGCGACCAGGTCATTTAACGCACGGAATCGAAATCGGGCAGATCGAAATCTGCACTGAGCGGGCAGTGATCGGAGGTCTTTTCGCCAGCGCGTTCTTCCATGTCTACGCGGGCGCCGGTGACGTGCTTGGCCAGCGGCGGCGAGGCCAGCTGGAAATCGATGCGCATGCCCTCGTTCTTGTGAAAGCGCATCCCCTTGTAATCAAAGTAGGTATAGCGCTGGTCTTCGGTAAACCGGCGCGTGACCTCTTCCAGGCCGGCCTCTTCGAGCATCTGGAAGGCGGCGCGCTCGGGTTCGGTGACGTGTGTCTTGCCACGGAAGGCCTCGATATCCCACACGTCCTCATCGCGCGGGGCGATATTGAAATCGCCGGTTAGAAGCAGCTTGGATTGGGCGCGCCCCGCGGCGTAGCGGGAGAGCTGGTAGAGAAAATCCAGCTTGTAGTCATAGTGGCGGTCCGTGATCTCGCGACCGTTGGGGATATACAGCGACCAGATTTCTACCCCGCGGATGCGCGCACCAAGGGCCCGGGCCTCGCGATCCTGTGGCTTTTCAGGGTCCTTGGCAAATCCGGGCTGGTGGGGGAATCCGGTAAAGACTTCTTCCGGTTCCTCCTTGGAAATGATGGCCACACCATTCCATTGGTTAAGCCCATGGCAGATGACGTGGTACCCGGCATCCTCGAAGGCCTCGCGGGGGAATTTATCGTCCCTGACCTTGGTCTCTTGTAGGCACAGCACGTCAATATCGTGCGTGTGGAGAAGATCCAGCGCCCGCTGGCTGCGGGTGCGAACGGAGTTGATATTCCACGTGGTGATGCGCATGGATAATACAGTACCGCGCGGGCAATGGCCCGGACTAGTCCAGGCCGCGGCCGGCGGGCTAGGCGGGCCAGCGCAGCGAGGAGCTAGTCGCGCAGCTGGGCGTAGATCTGGCGGTGCTGCTCGATGAAGCCTAGCTTTTCGTACAGGCGAATGCCGGCGGTATTGGAAGCCAGGACATCGAGGTAGGCGTGCTTTGCGCCCTGGTCGCGCCCCCAGCGCAGCATGTGTTGGCCCAACAGGGCACCGAGGCCCTGGCGGCGGTGCGCGGGTGCTACCTCCACGGCGGAGTATCCCAGCCAGGCGGTGCCATCGCCGGATTCGGTGATGGTGCCGCGGGTGATAGCAACGGTTTCGCCGTCAATAATGAGCCGCCCAAAGCCCATCGTGCCCTCGATGCGGGCGCGCAGGTACTCCAGGGCCTGGGCAGGTAGCGCCTGGCCGCGGAAGTGGTACATTTGCAGCCACGCCTCATCGGGTTGGGCATCGATGCGGAACTCCGCGCCGCTGGGGTGCGAACCCGGGACCTCGGCGGATAGAGCCGCGAGATCGCGCAGGACCATGACGAGGATTTCGGGTTCGGTCTCCCAGGTGGCATCGGCAAGCAGGCGCTCTGCGGGCTTGCCAATACGCTCCGGGATGAGCAGGCGCACCGGGAGATCGTGGCGGCGGTAGAACTCCGTGATTTCCTCCAGCGGGACCGGGTTAAAGCCCGCAGAAGGCCCGAGCGGGACGGCCGAATTAGACCGGCCCGTCACGCCATCGCTGGCGCGCATGAGCCAGGAGCCGTCCGCGGTCCACGTGTGCTCCTTGCCAGGAAAAGCCTGGGCAGTGGCGTATTCGACGGCGCGAATATCGGAATTGCGCACCATGCGCGGCGAAAGCCGCTTTATAATCTTCAGCTGCTCGGGCGCGATCTCCACGGCCTCGAGGTCAGAGGGGTAGCCGCCGACCTGCTGCGGGCGGATGACCAGCGGCTCGAGGCTGAGGACGTGGCCAATGACATCGCTGTGCACATCGCCAAAATCGCGCCGGGCCACGACGCGATCGCCTACCTGCACGTCATCGGAACGAAAGATGCGAGACATGATTAATCGTCGTGCCCGAAGGGATCTTCGTCTTCACCCGGCATCCAGGTGTAGCCCGGCTCGGTCCAACCATGGCGCTTAATGGCCTTCTTTGCCTGGCGCTTGTAGCGGCCGATGAGGGTATCGGTGTACACGTAACCATCGAGGTGGCCGGTCTCGTGCTGCAGGCAGCGGGCGAAAAAGCCGTAGCCTTCCACGGTGATGTCGTTGCCGTGCTCGTCCTTGCCGGTCACGCGCGCCCAATCGGCGCGGCCAGTGGGAAAGCCCTCGCCCGGCACGGAGAGGCAGCCTTCGTCATCGGAGCCGTCATCGGCAGGCATGGTCTCTGGAATCTCGGAGGTTTCCAGCACCGGGTTGATAACGCACCCCTTGCGCATGCCGGCCTTATCGGCGGGCAGCTCGGTGCCATCCGGGCCTTCGGTGTCGGGACAGTGGTAGACGAAGAGCCGCTTGCCGATGCCCACCTGGTTCGCAGCCAGGCCCACGCCATGGGCAACGTCCATGGTCTCGTACATGTCCGCGATGAGCTGTTGCATCTCTGGGCTGGAAATCTCGGATTCTTCCACCGGAGTGGTGGGCTGATGAAGCACGGGGTCGCCGTGGATAACGATGGGGCGAATAGTCATGCTCTACAGTTTAGGCATGAACCCCTTGTCTGACCTAGACGCCGCCATCTTAGATTTTGAGGAAACCGCCCCGCGCAGCATTGGCCGCAAGGAAGAGGCCATTCGTGCGCAGCTGGATATCTCGCCGGTGCGCTATCACCAACGCCTCAACCTGCTTCTTGATGCCCCCGCTGCCGCCGAATCCCATCCCCTCTTGGTGGCCCGGCTAAAACGCCTGCGGGAGGAGCGCGAAAACACGCGGCGCGCCGCGCGGGGAAATACCCCACCGCGTTAGAACTGGCTACTAATGTTACTGAAGTGACTAAAGAGAATCCGGATAATCTATACGACCAGCAATTCGACGACGCCGCAGACGGTGCCGCCGCGGAGGATGCCGCCGCGACCGATTATGGCGATGCTTATTATGACGACGCCTACGACGGCGCTTATGACGATGAGGTAGGCGGCGAGGACGCTGCCGCTGCCGCTACCGCTGGCGCTGCAGGTGCCGGAGCGGGAGCCGCTGCGGCTGAAACTGGCGGTGGGGGAGGCGCCCACGCCAAGAAGGGCGGTTTACCGCTGCGCGGGCTTGCCATGGTGCTTATCGCCGTAGCTGTGATGCTCGGCCTGTGGGGCCTTTATGCCATGACCTCGGAGGACGATGACTCGACCGTCGCTTCCGATTCCGAGCAGTCGAAGTCAGACGGCTCCGCCAATGGTGGCCAGGAGGGCAACGGCGCCGGCGGGCCTGCCGCGGATGGCGCGCGCGGCGATGGCTCCCGCGACGGGGCTAATAACCAGCCGCCTCGCGAAGGCGAGGGCGATAACGCGCACCCGAATGCCGAGGGCGAGGCTAACCGCGATGCCGGCCGCGATGCCGGTGCACGCGGCGGAGGTAACGATCGCGCCGGGGATGAAGCCCGGGCCGGCGGCAACGATGCGCCGTCCGCTGCGCGCGACCGCAATGACATTAAGGTCAGCGTTCTTAATAACTCCGGTGAATCCGATAAGGCCAAGAACGAAGCCGACGTGTTGAAGGACGGCGGCTTCAAGGTGGGCTATGTGGGCAACCTGCCAGGCGACGTCCTGACCGTGCCCAAGACCACCGTCTTCTACCCAGAAGGCGATACCTCCGCGGAGTCCTTGGCTAAGGAAGTCGCCGCGCGCTACCAGGCGGAAATCAAGCCCATGAATAAG
The DNA here is from genome assembly GCF_040225635.1 of Corynebacterium sp. KPL2830. NCBI lineage: Bacteria > Bacillati > Actinomycetota > Actinomycetes > Mycobacteriales > Corynebacteriaceae > Corynebacterium > Corynebacterium sp. KPL2830. The sequence continues at coordinate 21,382 of NZ_JBEHFR010000015.1, forward strand.
GACCTGCCCAAGGAAGCTACCGAGGACGGCGCCGTTGTGGTCGCCCTCGCCGTCCCACAGGCCTAAATAAAATTCATGGAATATTACCTGCCACCCGTTAAGCTGGACCAGTGAAGATTCCGGCAGAAGTATTCGCCCGTTCCCCCGAGCCCACGCTCGGGGTGGAATGGGAAGTCGCGCTCGTGGACCGCGACTCGCGCGATCTCGTCCCGCGCGGGGCTGAGCTTATTGATCTCGCCACTGCCGCCCACCCAGATATTCACGTGGAAAAGGAATTCCTCCAGAATACGGTGGAACTAGTCACGGGCATTTGCACCACGGTGCCAGAAGCCATTGCGGAGCTAGAAACCTCGCTGGCGGCCGTGGAAGAAGCAGCTGCCAAGCTCGGCATCGATGTGTGGGCCTCTGGCGGGCACCCGTTTACGGATTTCCGGGAAAACCCGCTATCGGATAAACCCAGTTATCAAGAGATCATCGCCCGCACCCAGTATTGGGGAAAGCAGATGCTGCTGTGGGGCACACACGTCCACGTTGGCATCAGCCACGAGGATCGCGTCTGGCCCATCATCAATGCGTTGATGACGAAGTACCCCCACCTCTTGGCCATTTCTGCGTGCTCGCCCGGGTGGGAAGGCCTCGATACGGGCTACGCCTCCAACCGCACGATGCTCTATCAACAGCTGCCTACCGCTGGCATGCCGTATCAATTCTTCACGTGGGACGAGTGGCAGTCCTATATGCGGGATCAGGCCATCTCCGGGGTCATCAACCACACCGGCTCGATGCACTTTGATATCCGCCCAGCCTCGAAGTGGGGCACCGTAGAGGTCCGCGTATCCGACGCCACCTCGAACCTGCGGGAGCTATCCGCCGTCGTCGCGCTCACGCACTGCTTGGTCGTGCACTATGACCGCATGATTGATGCGGGCGAGGAGCTACCCGTCTTGCAGCCATGGCACGTGGCGGAAAATAAGTGGCGCGGTGCGCGCTACGGCATGGATGCCCTCGTTATTACCTCGCGCGATACGGACGAGGCTTGGGTCAAAGATGAATTGGCCCAGATGGTAGAAGAACTCACGCCCTTAGCCCGCGAGTTGGGCTGCGCGGAAGAGCTGGCCTTGGTGCACGAAATCATCGACGGCGGCGCCGGATACGAACGCCAACGCCGCCTCTTCCAAGAAACCGGCAGCTGGCGCGATGTCGTCGAAGAAACCTGCCGCGAGCTCCACACCTTCCGGCCGGTGCGCTAATTAGCTAAGCGATGATCGGCTAGCCGTGCGCTCAGTGATCGCACGCCTAGAGCCACACCGGCAGTCGCTGGGCGCGGCCGCCGCGGGGTGCACAGATGGCTGCCGCGCCCCGCTGCTGCGTACCGCTTAGTCGTTATCTAGGGCGTGGCGGCCGCCGTGGGACGGGGGAGCAGGAATATCGGTATAGCCCTCGGTGGACGGAAACTCGCGGGTCTCAGGGTTAAATACTGGGAACTCTGCGGTTTCGTCGGTAGTGGCAGAACCCCGTGCGGTAGCGCCAGACGCGTGAGCTCCGGCTGTCTGAGTGCGTTGCGGCTGGGCGTGCTGCGGCTGGGCGTGCTGGGGCTGCTGGGCGCGGTGCTGTTGGGCGTGCTGCGGCTGAGCAGCACGCTGTGCCGCGTGCCGGCCCCTGGGGGCATCTTCCTCGCTGGGTTGGGTGCCGGGGATAAATCCCCACAGGGCATAAAAGGCGATGTAGAGGATGCCGGAGGCGGTGAAAAGGAGCATGGCCCAGGGCTGGAAGTCCAACTGGTTCAAAGAGCGGTTGGAGCCCTCGAGCCAGAAGGCTGCGGAGACAAAGGGCAGCAGTACGACGCACATGGCCGCGAAGGAAATGAGTGCTGCTACTTGCGCACCGATGACGCCGTGCAGGCGCTTGCCCAGTGCCTGGTTGACGGAGATGAGGACCACGATGGCCAGCGGGAAGACCCAAACCCAGTGGTGGTACCAGGAAAAGGGAGAGACCAAGCACGCGCAAATGCCGGCAAGGGACATGGCGGCGGAGTTATTCTTGTGCTTCATCGCGGTGCGCAGGGCCAGGCAGGTCAATACGAAGACGACCGCGACGGCGGCGAGCCACATCCAACCGCCGTCGATGCCCCACGCGCGCACCATGACCGAGCGGATGGATTGCGCACCCGGGTTGGTGTGTTCACCCACGCGGGAGGAATTGAAGATGGCATCGGTCCAGAACACCCCGGCATCCGGAATGGTGACGAAACCAATCGCAACGGTCACCGCGAAGGTAAGGACGGAGATAACCGCCTGCCACCAGCGCTTCTGGAATAGGAGTACCAAGCCCATAAAGGCCGGGGTGAGTTTCAAGCCTGCGGCGAGGCCGATGCCAATTCCGGGCAGTGCCCTCTTTTTTGGAATGACGTCGAGGGCGACCAAAAACATCAAAAAGACGTTGATCTGGCCGTAGAACAAGGTGCCGTACATCGGCTCTACAGTCGGGGCGCACAGCACCAGTAGGATGGCAACAACCCAGGTCAGCGGAGAAAGTTTAAGGCCGCGCTCGTGGAAGACCATGAGGATGACGGCCAATAAGGCAAGGATGGTGCCGCCTTGCCAGAGGATGATAAGGGGGTCATCGGCAAGCGCGGAAATCCACTTGAACAGCGTGCCGGCAAAGGGCGGGTAGGTAAAAGGAAGGTTGCCAATATAAGCGTTGTCATAAAGGTTGGCGCCGTTAGCCACCTCGCCGCCGGCGAGCCAGTAAATCTTCAGATCCAGCGGCACGCGCCAGATAAAGGCATTGGGGCCGTCGTATTGGCTATAGCGGGAGATGCTGAAAATAAAGAAGGCAACCAATAGAGCGGCCAGAGTAGGCAGTCCGTAGAGCTTTTTCACGGTTAAAGGTGCCTCCTATTTGCGGCGCAGCGAACGGCCGGCGGGGCGGTCATTGCGCGACATCGATTCCTCGGAACCATACAGGCCTTCACGGCGTGCAATGCGTGAGGTGCGCTGCGCGGTCACCGGGCTGGTAAACATCGCAAACAGTACCAGCAAAATAAGCATACCCAAATCACCACGCTCGGCCATACTGAATGATTCCGCGCCAGTAATGCGGATGAACGCACCCATGATGGTGAGGATGAGCCCGGTGGTCTGCGGCTTGCTCACGGCGTGGACGCGGGACATCGTGTCCTTAAAGCGGGCCAGGCCAATGGCGGCGGCGAGGATGAGCAGGCTGCCGCTGATGACGAGGATGAGCGAGAGGATATCTGCGATTAGAGACCAACTCATTGGTTATCCCTCTTCCTAAACCTGGTAACGGACACGGTGGAGATGAAGCCGAGCAGCGCGATGACCAGCATGGCCGAGACCACGGAGGTATCTAGTGACCAGCACATGTAGGTCGCCAGCGCGCATTGGAACATGGCGGTAAAACCGTCCATTCCCACCAGCCGGTCGAGGGAGTTGGGCCCGGTGATAATGCGCCAGACGGTGATTAATACGGAGACCCACAGCAGGAATGCGGGAACCAGCAGGATGGCGTGATAGATCTGCGGATCCATTATGGGTGGCTCCTTTCAAAGATCTCGATCATGGAAGATTCTAGGCGGGACACGGCATCGATTTCGCGCTGGATCTGCGCCTCATCCCGGGCATCCAGGATGTGGATGGTGATCATGCGATTGGCGATGTCAATGTCTGTCACCGTTCCTCCCGGCTGCAGGTTGTATAGGGTCACCGCGAGGGAGAGGATGAACTCATTTTCCAGGCGCATCGGCAATTCCAGGATGGCGGTTTTAGGCAGCGGCTGCGGCCGGGAGGCCAGCCAGCCCACCTTGAGGGAGGCATAAAACAGCTCCCAGAACCAGCGCAGCATGTAGCGGAAGAATTTGCCCCACGCGACCTCGACGCCGGCAATGGGCATCGCCGGCAGTGGCAGGGCGAAGACGATGACCAGGGCGACGAGGAGGCCGCCGACCACATTGCCCACCGTGATTTCGCCCATGAGCATGCACCACATGACCGTGATCCAGACGGTAAACCACGGCCGGAAGCGGTAGCGCAGACCGGCAAAGCGGCTCTTAGTAATCGCGGGCCTCCTTCTTTACTGGCGTAGGGCTTTCTGGTGCCCTCGATTTCGTCGACGCGTCCGAGCTTGGTGTCTCCGAGCTCGACGTCTCCTTGGCAGCAGATTCCGGATCGTGGGCCGGGCCGGGGTCCGGCAGCAGGTGGCTGCGCTCTTTGTAGGAGTCCGCGCCGCCTTCGTAGCGGTCCTTCTGGTCAAGGTGCCGGGTGGGGTTATCGGCATTTTCGCCCAATACGGCGTACTGATAAATGGAGGTATCCTGCGCGGATTCGGCCGCGCGGGAGGTGACACCGGAAATCGGGCCGGCTAGGAAGGTGATCGAGGTCGAGGCGATGACCAGCAGCGCGGTGGCGCCCACCATGCCGAACGGCACGCGGCCGACATCCTGGCGGGAGGAGAACTCGACCTCATCGGTGATATCAGAAAGCGGGGCGGGGCGTGCTAGGGCGACGTTGCCCTCGGGGGCATCGGCGCGGTCACGCTGGAAGCCCTTGGCCCAGACCAGCATCATGACGTACAGGGTCAGCAGCGAGGTCACCAGCGCGCCGCCGATGAGCACCCACGCCAGCCAGGAGCCTTCATTGGCGCCCGCCTGAATGAGGATGATCTTGCCCAGGAAGCCAGAGAACGGCGGCACGCCGCCCAGGTTGATGGCTGGGATGAAATACAGCACGGCGATAAGCGGGGCGGAATACATCAGCGAGCCCAGGCGCCGCAGTGAGGAGGTACCGGCCTGGCGCTCGATGAGGCCGACGACCAAGAAGAGCGCGGTTTGTACCAAAATGTGGTGGATGGCGTAGAAAATGGCGCCGGATAGCCCCTGGGCGGTGCCCAAGGAGACGCCGAAGATCATATAGCCGATGTGGCTGACCAGGGTAAAGGACAGTAGACGCTTAATATCGGTCTGCGCGATGGCGCCCAAGATACCCACCAGCATGGTGGCCAGCGCCACCCACATCAGCACGGTATCGAGGCCACCATTGGTAAAGATGGACGTGCGCGCGCGGATGATCGCGTACACACCAACCTTGGTGAGCAGGCCGGCGAACACGGCCGTGACCAGCGAAGGCGCGGTGGGGTAGGAGTCTGGCAGCCAGGCGGCCAGCGGCACCACCGCGGCCTTGATGCCAAAGGCCACGAGCAAGGTGGCGAAGATGGCGGTGCGGGTGCCCTCCGGGATGTCCTGCATGCGCTGGCCAATCTGGGCCATGTTCATGGTGCCGACGGAGGCATAGACATACGCTAGCGCCAGCAAGAAGATCATGGATGAGGCCATCGAGACCATCACATAACCCACGCCGGCGCGCACGCGGCCTGCCGATGCTCCCAAGGTCAACAGCACATACGAGGCCACGAGGAAGACCTCGAAGCCGACGTAGAGGTTAAAGAGGTCGCCGGCCAAGAACGAGATATTCACGCCCATGGTCAGCAGCATGTAGGTGGGCAAAAAGACCGCGACCGGTTCATCCTTGGTGCCATCGCGCACACCCTGGGAAATGGCGTACCAGATGACGGAGAACAGCACTACGGAGGAGGTAAAGAGGATCATCGTGGAGAGCCGGTCCGCCACCAAGGTAATGCCCACCGGCGCGTCCCAGCCGCCTATCTGCAGGGTCTGTATGCCATGGAAATCCACTATTATGATCAGGCTCGCGTTCACCGCAGCCGTAATCAGTAGGGAGAAAAAGGCGATCTGGCGCTGCACATTAGGCATGCGGGCAAACAGCAGCGAGAGCGCCGCGGCCACAGCCGGGATGATGACGGGCAGCGGGATGAGGGCGCCGACGTACGGGTACATTGTTTCGGCCGCCTGGTGGAATGGCTCAGTCATCTTCGGCTCCCTTCACCGGCTCCTCGAAGGACTCGGGGCCGAAATTATCGCCTTCCTTGGTGGCCCGTCCGGTGGCGGGGTCATTGGAGGCATCATGATCCGCGCTCGCCGCGGCGTTGCCGGGCTTGGAGGCCTTAGCGGCAATCGCGGTATCTTCGGCGTCATCTTCAATGACGTCGGCGGTGCGGTAGCGGTACTGGCGGTAGGCCAAGGTGAGAATAAAGGCCGTCAGCGCCATGGAAATGACGATGGCGGTAAGGATCATCGCTTGGGTGAGAGGATCCGCAATATCGCTGCCATAAGGCTGGGCCTCGCGGCCATCGATGGGCGGCGAGCCCGCCGGGCCACCGGCCTGCAGCATAAAGAGGTTGGCGCCATTGCCCAGCAAGAGCAGCCCGAGCATCATCTTGGTCATGGCGCGGTCGAGCAAGAGGTAGATGCCCGCAGAAACCATCACTCCGGCGGCGAGCAGGAGGAAGAGGTTGGCTTGCATTTATTTCTCCTTTCCTGCGTTGTCCCCGGAACCTGTGCCGGAGGAGCTCGTTGCGGCTGGTATCTTTTCTTTTTTCTTCTCTTGTTTTTGCGCCCGTTGGGCCTTTTGCTTGGTGCTGCGCTCGCGGTTCTTTCGCGCCAGCGAGCGGGCGCGGTCGCGGGCGCGCTGCTTACGCATCTCTTCTTCTTCATCCAGCTTGGCGCCGAGCGAGCTGAGCACGTAGAGCGTGAGCCCCACGACGATGAGGTAGACGCCCAAGTCAAAGACCAACGCCGAAGGCAGCGAGACCGCGCCGATAAGAGGGATCTCGGGCGAGCTATATCCGCTGGTAAGCGGCGGATGGCCAAAGAACATCGGCACTACCACCGCCAAGGCAGAGAGGGAGAGGCCTGCGCCCATGGTGCGCCCGGCATCGATGGGCAGGGCCTCATCGAGCTCCGCGCGGCCACCGGCCAGGTAGCGCAGGATGAGCGCGAGTGCGGCCACAAGGCCACCGGCGAAGCCGCCGCCTGGCGCGTTGTGCCCGGCAAAGAAGAAGTAGAAGGACAGCGCCATCATGGAGGGGAAGAGCACGCGGGTGGAGACATCGATCATCAGCGAGCGGTTGAGCGCCTGCTCCGATTCCGATCCTGCGGCCAGCCAGCGCCGGCCCGTGACCTGCAGGGTAGGCCGGCGGCTGTCCCTAGAGAAGGATTGGGTGCGATAAATCAGGGAGGCCACGCCGAGCGCGGCGATGATAATCACTGTGATCTCGCCAAAGGTATCCCAGGCGCGCAGGTCCACCAGCAAGACGTTGACGGCATTGGCGCCGTGGCCTATCTCCTTAGCCAGCTCCGGCATGTACTGCGAGATAGGTTCGGCAGACCGCGCGTTGATGGCAAACATCGCCACGATGGTGACGGTCAGGCCGGTGCCAACGGAGAGCCAGGCGCGCAGGCGTCCCATCTTCGGGTCCTGCTTCCACTCGGTAGACGCCGGAATGCGGCGCAGCACCAGCATGAATAGCACCATGATGATGGTTTCTGTCAGCAGCTGGGTTAGCGCCAAATCCGGGGCACCGTGGATGGCAAAGACAAAGGACAACGAGTAGCCGGTGATGCCGACGATGATGACGGCGGAGAGACGGTTATCGGTGACCGTGGCTGCGATGGCGGCCACCATCATGATGATGGCGGCGACGACCTGCCAGGGGTTTTCTGCAACCACCATGCGGATATCCGTGAGATCACCGGTAATCAGCATGGTCAGCGGCAGCACCATGAGGGTGGCGAAGATGACGGTCAGGTTGAGCTGCAGCGAACCGCGCTGGGTGACGGCCGTGGTGCGCAGGGAGAGCTTGCGCAGGGTGGAGATGACCTTGTCGTAGACGGCGTCGGCATCGCCAAGCGCGGGGTACGCAAACTGCCATTGCTCCAGCACCTGGCGGCGCCAGTGCACGATGATTCCGGACACGATGATGATGGCGGATACGCCCAAGGTCACCGACCACCCGTGCCAGAGGGCCAGGCCGTGGTGCTCGCCTGCCCCAAAGGTGGAATCGAGGTGCTGATCGATGGCCGCCGAGAGCGCCTGCGGCGCGAGGCCGAGCGCGATGGTCAGCGCGGTGAGCACGGCGGGGGCGAGCCACAGGCCCACGTTGACCTTGTGCATCGTGGCCACGGCCTTAGAGACGCCGTCTTTATCGTCCGGGAGGTTTTTGGTGGCAAAGGCACCCCATAAAAAGCGCAGGGCATAGGCCATGGTGAGGATGGAACCTGCCACATAGGCGACCAGGATCATATTGCGCGGCATGCCAATAAGCAGCTCTTCGTGCATGGTGGATTCCAGCACGGCCTCCTTGGAAACGAAGCCAAAGAGCGGGGGAACGCCCGCCATGGATAGGGCGGAGATAATGGCGATGCCGTAGAGGAAGGGCTGCTTGCGGCCGAGGCCGGATAGCTTCGTAATATCGCGCGTTCCGGAGCAGTGGAGGATGGCGCCGACCACCATGAAGAGTGCGGCCTTAAAGAGCGAGTGGGCAAAGGTCAGCGCCAGGCCCGCCTGCATGGCCTCCCGGGAGCCAACCGCCACGATGGAGGTGATAAAGCCCAGCTGGGAGACCGTGCCATAGGCCAAAATGAGCTTGAGGTCTTTTTGTTTCAGCGCCATCCAGCCGCCGAGCAGCATGGTAAATACGCCTAAGGAAATGACCACGAGGTGCCAGGTGGCGACCTCGTACATATCCGGTGCCAGGCGCGCGATCAGGTAGATTCCGGCCTTGACCATGGCCGCGGAGTGCAGGTACGCCGAGACAGGCGTTGGCGCTGCCATAGCACCCGGCAGCCAGAAGTGCGCCGGCACGATGGCGGACTTGGTGAGCGCGCCGACCAGGATGAGCACGATGGCGACGGTGACGTATGGGGTTTGGGGGAAGTGATCGTAGGCGTGGATTTCGCTAAACGTCCACGCCCCGGTCTGCCGGCCGAGCAGGCAGATGCCCATCAGCATGGACAACCCACCCAAGACGGTGACCATCAGGGCCTGCTGCGCGGCGCGGCGCGAAGAGGCGCGCTCGGCATAGTAGCTGACCAACAGGTACGACAAGAGGGAGGTGATCTCCCAGAAGACGTACATGAGCAGCAGGCTATCGGAGGTCACAAGCCCAAACATGGCGGTGGCAAAACCCACCATTTGGCCGGCGAACATGGCAAGGCGTCGGCGCGTGGAATCGAAATAACCCCAGCAATACAGCAGGACCAACGCGCCCATCCCTAAGATGATGAGGCTAAAGAGCCCGCCCAGGGCATCCATGCGCAGATCCACGGCGAGGTGCGCGGCCGGCATCCACTCGATGGTGTAATTCAGCGCGCCGCCATCGTGGAAGGTACCCCGGGCAAAGTGCGCGAGGGTCCACACGAAACCGACACCGGGAACTATTGCCAATAAACCAAAGGCTGGGCGGCCCACATTCATAATGAGCAGCGGTGCAACCACGGTGGCAACGATGAGGGCACCCAGAAGTATTAGCACGTTGGAATCTGCGCTCCTTAGGTTGTGTCAAGTTCTCAGACCCTCATTGCCGCGGGGCGTGGCGATATGCGCCATAGTCATATACACACCAAGACAGTTCGTACTCGGCCGAGTACGAACTGTCCTACTTGTGCAAGCAGCGTGGCCGGAAACGGGGTCAACTCGTCGAAAGTTTACCGGTTTTTCCACAACTTCGAAAGATTATTTTTAGCGCACAGTATTATATGTCGCCGTTGCGCGCATGTTCCTACGCGTAGCGCTGCAAGAAAAGCGCCTCCGCAGCGGCGACGTGCTCGATCTCGGTGGGATCGACGGACTCATTGGCGGAGTGGATGGTGCACTTGGGCTCCTCTACGCCGTAGAGCGCGATTTCCGCGTTGGGGTGTGCCTCCTGCAGCTCGGTGGTCAGCGGGATGGAACCGCCCATGCCCTGGGCTGCGGTCTCTTTGCCATAGGCCTCGGAAAGGCACTGGCCCAACAGCGCCACGGCGGGTTTTTCCGGGTCGGTGGAAAAACCGGCATTAGCCTCCACGACCTCCGCCTTGACGTGCGCGCCCCAAGGAACGTGGTTTTTCACGTGCTCGCAGACGGCCTCGCCAATGGCGCGGGCATCCGTTCCCGCCGGAACGCGCAGGTTCAGCTTGGCCGCCGCGGTAGCGGGAACGGCGTTGACGGCCTCAGCCACCGGGGTAGAGGTAAACCCGGTCACGGAAATGGCCGGGCGGGACCACACCATGTCTGCCACCGGGGTAGCACCCTCCGGATCCTTGGAGCCCATGATCTCGGTGCCCTCGAGCAGCTGCGCATCGCCGCGGAAGGCCTCGGCCGGGTATTCCTGGCCCTGCCAATGGGCGCTGGTATCCACGCCATCGATGGTGGTGCGGCCGTACTCATCCGTGAGCGAATCCAGCGTGCGCATCAGTGCCTTCACCGCATCCGGGGCCGCGCCGCCGAATTGGCCGGAGTGCACGGGTGCGGCCAGGGTATTGACCTCGACCTCAATCTGCGCGCCGCCGCGCAGGGAGGTGGTCAAGGTGGGCTGGCCCACCGCGGCATTGCCGGCGTCCGCGATCAGGATGGCATCGGCAGCGAAAAGCTCTGGGCGGTCCTTGATGAGCTGGGACAGGCCCTCGCCGCCGCGCTCCTCGGAGCCTTCGATGAGGTACTTCAAGTTTACCTTCGTGCCGCCATTGGCCTCGAGGGCGCGCAGGGCCGCCAGGTGCATGGCCACATTGCCTTTGCAGTCTGCCGCGCCGCGGCCGTACCAGCGGGTGGTGCCCTCGGCATCGGCGCGCTCGGTCAGGGTGAACGGATCGGATTCCCACGCCGCGCGGTCTCCTGCGGGCACGACATCGTAGTGCGAGTACAACAGGACGGTTTTGGCGCCTTCTTCACCCTTGCGCTCGCCCAGAATGGCGGTGGAACCATCCGCGGTGGTGATGGTTTCTACCGTTGCCCCTGCTTCTTCCAGCGCGGCCTTCACCCACTGGCTTGCGCCCTGGGCCTGGTCCTCCAAGCCCGGCTCATTGTGCACGGAGTTGAATCCAACGAGCTCGCTGAGCTGGCGGAAGATGGTGTCACGGTCGCTGCGTATGCTGTCAATCATATCTGTCATGCAATCCACGGTACCTTGAGCGCTTGGGCCGCAAGACAGATCCGCACGACAATTCCTATGCATTCCTGCCCCGCGCTTGCCGATGCCCCCACCTTCCCCACCGCGCCACCTTCCGCCTCAGCCGTCCTTCCGAGGGGAAGTGCCACAGCGCGGTGTGCGGCGGGCAAAAGATCGCTACAGGCAAGCGCGTTGTTTCTTGCAGTAGGGGTAGGAGAGTGCCAGAATGGGCGTTAGCACTCGGACAGGATGAGTGCTAGATAAATCTCCATCGTTGTGGTTGAGGTTGGTCCACACTCACCAGCCAGGCCGTCGCGGGCGTCCGCAGCGAGAAAGACGTGAGTGTCGTCCTCAATAAATCCAAGGAGCACAAACACTATGGCAAAGATTATCGCTTTTGATGAAGAGGCCCGCCGCGGCCTTGAGCGCGGCCTGAATACTCTGGCTGACGCAGTCAAGGTCACCCTCGGACCCAAGGGCCGCAACGTCGTCCTAGAAAAGTCCTGGGGCGCACCGACCATTACTAATGACGGCGTTTCCATCGCTCGCGAAATCGAGCTCGAGGATGCTTACGAAAAGATCGGCGCCGAGCTGGTCAAGGAAGTTGCCAAGAAGACCGATGACGTCGCCGGCGACGGCACCACCACCGCAACCGTTCTGGCACAGGCACTCGTCCGCGAAGGCCTGCGCAATGTGGCCGCTGGTTCCAACCCAATGGGCATCAAGCGCGGCATCGAGACCGCAACCAAGAAGGTTGTGGACTCCCTGCTGTCTTCCGCCAAGGAAGTAGAAACCCAGGAGCAGATCGCTACCACCGCTGGCATTTCCGCCGCAGACCCGGCAATTGGTGAAAAGATTGCCGAGGCTATGTACACCGTGGGCAACGGTTCCGTAAATAAGGACTCCGTTATTACCGTGGAAGAGTCCAATACCTTCGGCGTGGACCTCGAGGTTACTGAGGGTATGCGCTTTGATAAGGGCTACATCTCCGGCTACTTCGCTACCGATATGGAGCGCCAGGAGGCGGTGCTGGAGGATCCGTACATCCTGCTGGTCTCCTCCAAGATCTCCAATATCAAGGACCTCGTCCCGCTGCTGGAGAAGGTCATGCAGTCCGGCAAGCCGCTGCTGATCATTGCTGAGGACGTTGAAGGCGAAGCCCTGTCCACCCTCGTGGTGAACAAGATCCGCGGCACCTTCAAGTCCGTTGCCGTGAAGGCCCCGGGCTTCGGTGACCGTCGCAAGGCCACCCTGCAGGACATGGCCATCCTGACCGGCGGCCAGGTCATCTCCGAAGAGGTTGGCCTTTCCCTAGAGACCGCCGAGCTGGAGTACTTGGGCCAGGCACGCAAGGTCGTTGTCACCAAGGATGAGACCACCATCGTCCAGGGTGCTGGCACCCAGGAGCAGATCGATGGCCGCATCAAGCAGATCCGCGCCGAGATCGAGAACTCCGATTCCGATTATGACCGCGAGAAGCTGCAGGAGCGCCTGGCTAAGCTCTCTGGTGGCGTGGCCGTGCTCAAGGTCGGTGCAGCCACCGAGGTTGAGCTCAAGGAGCGCAAGCACCGCATCGAGGACGCTGTCCGCAACGCCAAGGCAGCCGTGGAAGAAGGCATCGTTGCCGGCGGTGGCGTTGCCCTGCTGCAGGCCGCTACCGTTCTTGACTCCATCGAGGCCGAAGGCGATGAAGCCACCGGTGTAAAGATCGTCCGCGAGGCACTGTCTGCACCGCTGAAGCAGATCGCTCACAACGCTGGCCTGGAGCCTGGCGTCGTCGCAGATAAGGTCTCTGGCCTGCCCGCAGGCGAGGGCCTCAACGCCGCTACCGGTGAGTACGTCAACCTCATGGAATCCGGCATCAATGACCCGGTGAAGGTCACCCGCTCTGCACTGCAGAACGCTGCGTCCATTGCAGCACTGTTCCTGACCACCGAGGCTGTTGTGGCCGATAAGCCAGAGCCTGCCGGCTCCAACAACGCTATGCCTGACGCTGACGCTATGGGCGGCATGGGCTTCTAAGAGCCCTCCACCACGCCTGGCGCATACTGAGCTCCCGCTCTTATATGCGCTTGAGTCTGGCGAAAGCTGCGCCCCTCACTGTGTGCTGAACGCACGCGGCGAGGGGCACAGCGGCGTTTTATGCCCCTTCTGTGAAGCGCTGGGGCGGATCCCCCTTTGAGGAACCAGAGGATACGAACGGATCCGTTTGTATAGCTTGGGATCTACTTTTCGTTACATCGGCAGCCGCTTCAATCGCCTTTAGTTACCGGAACTAACCCCGTATTAGGGTAAAAAGCGGGCAAAAACCGCAGTAATGAAAACTAATTCCATATAAATCTCCAGCACCGCATTGATAGGAAAATTCATCATCAATCCTTACGATGTTAATTTTTCCTTAACCTTGCGACGAAGGGGCTGTGCGGTAGCCCCAGTTCAGTGGCATACATTTGTAATTAAGGTAAACAGTTGAAGTAAAAATCCAGTGAAAATCTTTTATGAAAACTTAAGGAGCTGAGAAGGTTTCTGGAAATCTGGGGTTGCTTCGCTGAAGCCCTATGGCAAAATACTTCTCGTAGCGCCCACCGAGGGTGCCTGCACATTGCACAGCCCTTTCGGGGTACAAGCTTCGGACCTATTCGAGGAGAAAAACATGAACGTGGATCTCGCCACCATCCAGATGCACCTAGACAACTTCGTAAACACCCAGGAAGGCTGGTACAAGGTACTGTCCGGCGTTACCGAGATTCTTTCCTTTGGTAACTTGAAGAACGCAGCTGAGACTGCTACTGAGGCAGCTTTGCCGGACGCAATCACCGAACTGTCTTCCTAGTAATCTAAACCGGATTACTTTCCATCCCATTTTAAGGAGACCATAATGGAAATCATCACTTTTTCCTCCAAGGCAAACGGCGTAGCTAACACCATCGTAGAAGCTGGCCACGACATTGTTAGCCCGTTCATCGACATTGCTAACGGTGCATCCCAGCTGATCGGCATGTTCGTCTAAGAGCATCCTCGGGTGAGCCTTAAGGCTTACTAAACAAGGAAGACCTACCGGTTTCGGTAGGTCTTTTTTCGTTTTTCTTTCCTTTATTTTTGGGGTGCACCTGCGAAAAGTTAGCGCGCTAGATGTCTACATTCGGGTTACACTAAGTGCATGGCTGATATTAAAGACGACGACCTTCCTGAGATTGACCTTGCAAAAACCGACGGCTTCGTCGTTGACGGAACGGATGAGGATGACCCGTCGCTGATCATGCCGGATGGCTCTCCGGTGCAGACGTGGCGAGAGAATTACCCTTATGAAGAGCGTATGACTCGCAATGAATACGAGTCCATTAAGCGCGCACTTCAAATTGAGCTATTGAAGTGGCAGAACTGGACCAAGGAAACTGGCCAGCGCCACATCATTTTATTTGAGGGTCGCGATGCTGCCGGTAAGGGCGGAACCATCAAGCGCTTCAATGAGCACTTGAACCCGCGTGGTGCGCGCACCGTCGCGTTGGAAAAGCCATCCCCACGTGAGTCCACCTCCTGGTATTTCCAGCGCTATATCGAGCATTTCCCGGCTGCCGGCGAAATCGTCTTCTTTGACCGCTCGTGGTACAACCGCTCCGGTGTTGAGCGAGTGATGGGCTTTTGTACCGAGTCCCAGCACGCGGAGTTCCTGCGCGAGGTGCCCATGCTAGAAAACATGATCCTGGGATCGGGTATTTCGCTGACCAAGCTGTGGTTCTCCGTTACCCGGAAGGAACAGCGCACGCGCTTTGCTATCCGTCAGATTGACCCGGTGCGCCAGTGGAAGCTTTCGCCGATGGACTTGGCATCTCTGGATAAGTGGGATGACTACACGCGCGCGAAGGAAGAGCAGTTCCGTTATACGGATACTGAGGAATCGCCGTGGATTACTATCAAGTCCAATGACAAGAAGCGCGCCCGCGTCAACGCAATGCGGTATGTCTTGTCCAAGTTCGAATACACCAATAAAGATTATGACGTGGTGGGTGAGCCTGACGGGAACATCGTCAAGCGCGGCCGCGACCAGATTGGTGACTAGTAGCGTTAATCTCTAGCGCCGTTGAGCGGGAAGATCGAGGAGATCGGTCTTCCCGCTTTGCTATGTCTAAGGCCTCTGAGGAGGCTTAACCTTCTTTACGGTGGTGATGATGGTTTTCACGGATATTTCTTAGGAAATTGGCAACCATAAATAAAAAATACTTGAATTACGTTCCCTGGGAAACTATTATCAAAGTGACTTAAGAGTCATCCTATCAGTATGCGTGATACAAACCACTATAAGGAGTACGTACATGATGAGGAAGAAACTGTGCGTTTTGGCTACCGCAACCGCTGTATCCATGGCGCCCATCGCAGTATCGGGAACGCTCACCGCTACCGCCTTTGCTGGCGAAGGACAGCCAGTAGCAGAAGCAACGGCGGATAAGACCGACGTGCTCGGTCGCTCCACCGTTTCTGATAAGCAGATCGCCGATGAAGACGGCTATTTCGATAGCCACGACGGCGAGGGTGTGAAGATTTACTACCGCAAGCAGCTGGTAGAAAACCCACGCGGCAACGTTGTGTTGGCACACGGCGTTTCTGAGCACTCTGGCCGCTATGACTACGTGGCCAAGCGCCTGTTGGACGCTGGCTACAACGTCTACCGCCTGGACCACCGTGGACACGGCAAGTCTGCCTCCGGCAGCACGCCGCTGGGGCACATCGATAACTTCCAGTACATCCTCAATGACTTCGACCGCGTCGTCGACATGGCCAAGGGTGAGCACCCTGATGTAAAGACCTTCCTGCTGGGCCACTCCATGGGCGCCCTGACCGTCCAGGCGTACGGCATTCGTGAACCTGGCAAGGTCGACGGCATCATCACCAACGGCGGCGGTGCACCGTTGAACCTGTCCGGCAAGAAGGCAACCGGCCGGACCATCACCCCGGACGAGATTTCTGAGGTGCAAAAGCAGCTCGACCCCACCCTGTTCGAGCGCCTGCCGTTGGCGGATATCACCAGCTTCAACGCCCACTACGCGCAGAACCTAATCCCGCACCGCACCCACATTGGTGCGCAGTCGCCGGAGCTTTCTAAGAAGATCATGCTGTCCAACCCCTTCACGGAGGGCATTTCCACCAGCCAGGCCGTAAAGGACGAGTATGCGTCTAGCCCGCTCATCGCGCAAAAGACCAGCGCCGGTACCGCGCTGCAGCTGGGTGCCATCGCTACCTACGATGCTGTGAACGCGGACCTGTTCACCGCGCCGACGCTTATCATGCACGGCACCAAGGACGGCATCGTTCCGCCATACTTCTCCCAGGACTGGTACAACTCCATTTCCTCTGATGACGTGGAATACATCAACTGGGAGGGCCAGAAGCACGAAGTCTTCAACGAGCCAGCCGCTGACCAGGCCCTCGACACCGTGGTGGACTGGCTGGACCGCCACGTGTAGCACGGTTCTTGTGACGCGTTTCTAGCTGAAACTCTTGGCATATCCACAGTGATTGCCAA
The DNA here is from genome assembly GCF_040225635.1 of Corynebacterium sp. KPL2830. Taxonomy (NCBI): domain Bacteria; kingdom Bacillati; phylum Actinomycetota; class Actinomycetes; order Mycobacteriales; family Corynebacteriaceae; genus Corynebacterium; species Corynebacterium sp. KPL2830. Next base: position 37,922 of record NZ_JBEHFR010000015.1, read on the forward strand.
GAGTTTACGCATATGTAACCCCTTCGTTGCCCGGGTTGGATACAAAAATAGTTATGAAACGTCAACTCTGTGCTTTCTCATCTATCTTGGCCCTTTCAACAATTGCATGCGCACCGTATGCGGCGGCGCAGTCGTCGCTGAATGCGCTGTCCTCTGGCTCTTCACTTTCCTCACAAGACCCCTCAGACATGTCTTCGCGGTCGCCTCAGATGGAGGGCTCGGCCGCAGATGATGACAGTGGTGAGGAAGAGGAACACCTAGCATCGCCATCGCGAGTCTTGTGGCAGGAAAGTTTTGACGAGATTGACACCCCAGCGTGGTTTACACACCGCGCACCGGATGGATGGAAGGCGAATGTCGAGGGTGTAGATTCGGGTGAGGCTCGGTGGAAAGGCTGGACTTTTGGGGATATGCGCCACTGGACTTGGGCCTCAGGAACCGATATGCGCCACTATTTTACCCAGGCGCATGACAAATTTGCCATCATCGACAATAAACAGCAGCGCCTGGCAGAGGGCGATTCGATGAATGCGGAGCTGACCAGCCCGGAGATTGCAGTTGCTGGTCAAGACCGCGTAAATGTGGAATTTGATCACCACTACCGCCAAGGCAAGGACGGGCAAAACGCTACGGTGCAAGTCTCCTTCGATGGTGGAAAGCCGCAGGAGATCGCAACATTTAATCAAGACGTCTTTTCCAAACACGAATCTATTGGGGTAGACGTACCTGCCGGGACGAAGAACATGCAGGTGAGCTTTAAGTACAACCACGGCAACGATGATTGGTGGTGGGCGGTAGATAACGTAGGCGTTATTAAACCGCTAAGCCAGGAGATCGGAGCACCGCAAGCTGTTGTGGACGTACTCAGCGATATTCAGGGTGACCCGGAAGATTATAAAGATGCGGTGCGCCAACTCAACGGCATGGAGGATAAGGCGGGGGCGCTGGTCCTCAATGGCGACCTAGTAGACGATGGCTCACAGGAACAGTGGGATGCCTTCCTGGCTGCGCATAAAAAAGTACCTCATCAGTCGGGGAAGGAATTGTGGACCATCGGTAACCATGAAATGTATGGCAAAGAAGGATCCAAGGCGTACATGGACCGCTTCCTTAAATACTCTGGGCAGGACAAGCCATGGAAAGAAGAAATTGTTGATGGGGTACCGATGATTTCCATCAATACCGAGTTCTATTCTGATCTTCTGCGCCACGGCAAGGAGCCGTTCCAGCGTATTAGCAAAGAACAGCTCAACTGGTTGGATGAGCGCCTAGCCTACTGGGATGCCAAAGGGATCCCGGCACTGGTATTTAGCCACCCGCTGTTGCCACAGACAGTGTCCATGTCTCACTCGGCGTGGTACCAGAATGACTTTGAAGATCTTGAGGCATTGTCCAATGTGGTCAATAAGTACAACAACATCGTCTGGTTTAGTAGCCATAGCCATTCTTCGCTGAACCAGAATAACTGGTGGGGTACCCGCCGCTACGACGGTACCGGTGAGTCCGGCCGCACTGGTTTCCCAGTGGTTAACACCGGCGCCATCCTCAATGAGTACATGCCGGACGGCGATAATGACGAAAAGATCGTTAAAGAAAAGGAAGAAGCCTCTACTGGACTGCGGGTCAAGGTCTTTGCTGACCGCGTCCGAGTAGAGGCTTGGGATTTTAAGTCCGGCGAAATGATTAAATATCAGGATTTCGCGCGGTAGGTTATCCCCACGGTTCGATGGGGTTGCCCTGCCAGGTGGCGTTGGCGGGGACGCGGTCACCGCGCATGACCAGCGAACCGGGCCCGACGGTGCTGGATTCACCAATGAGCGAGGCAGGCAGCGCCACCGAGTGGGAGGCGAGCGTGGAGCCGGCCTCGATGGTGACGGTATCCAGGCTCATCACGCGGTCCTGGAATAGGTGGGTCTGCACCACGGTGCCAGGCCCCACGGAGGCACCGGCGCCGACGTGGCAGAGATCGGTTTCTGGGAACCAGTAGGAATCGATCCAGGCGCCCTTGCCGATGTCCACGCCCAGCCCCCGCAGGCCCAGGTTGATCTCTCCTGTGCCGTAGGTGTGCTGGAAGAACCACGGGGCGGCGACGACCTCCACGAAGGTATCTTGGAGCTCGTTGAGCCACACGAATACGCTCCACAGCGGGTGGTCGGCCGCGCTGTGCCTGCCCACGCAGATCCATTTCACGGCGATGGTCACGGCCATGGCGATGGCACCCATTGCCATGAGCACGAGGCCGGAAAGGGCCCAGGTGGCGAGGAAGCCGACATCGGCAAGCAGGTGATACAGCGTCCCCAGGGTGGCGGCGAGCAGCATAGCCGAGAACATCGGCGCGAGCAGGCGCATGGTCTCCACCACGCCGCGGGCGGCCTTGAGCTTGAAGCCCGGGTTGTAGGTCAGCGCCTCGGCGGACTCGGCGGGGGCATCGATCTGCGCGGTAACGCGCCGCATGCGCTCTGGCGGGGAACCCCACCAGTTGGCCCCGGACTTCGTCTTCTTCGGGGTGGAGGACAGCACCGCGACCAGGGAGTTCTTGGAAAGTTTGCGCCCAGGTGCGGTAATGCCGGAGTTGCCCACGAAGGAGCGCTTGCCCACCTTGGCCTCGCCGGAGTGAATCCAGCCGCCGCCGAGCTCGTAGCCGCCGATCATGGTGTCATCGGCAAGGAAGGCGCCGTCTTTGACGTCCGTGAATGCGGGGATCATCACGGCGGTGGAAATCTCCACGTCCTTGCCAATGCGCGCGCCCAGAGCGCGCAGCCACCGCGGGGTCAGCTGCGAGGCATAGAGCGGGAAGAGCTGCGTGCGGGCCTCATCCATGAGGCGCTCGATGGCCCACAGGCGCCAGCCGGCGGCAGAGCGCACCGGGTTCACGCCGGGCGAGATGCCGATGGACAATATGCGCACGCCCAGCCAGGTCTGCAGCATGTAGGTGGCAAAGGCCGCAAGCGCCGCGAGGGGAGCGAAGAGCACCGCGCCGATGAAGCGGTTGCCGGCCGTGGAATGCACCAGCGCCAAATCCACGATGGCCCCGATAAGCAGCGCGATGAGCGGCTGCGCGGCCAAAAGCAGGGAGGTCGCGCCGTAAATGGCTACCCACCAGGGGCGGCGCTTCGGCGGCTTGGAGGGGAAGCGGTGCTTGGAACGGCCCACCTTTTTGGCGGGCGAGCCGGACCAGCGCTGGCCGTCCTTGATCTTCTTGCGGCCGGTGACGGTGGAACCCGCCTCCACGTGGGCGTACTTGCCCACCACGGTGCCAGGCAGCAGGGTAGAGCGCGCGCCCACGCGGGCGCCTTCCTTGATGTCGATGGCGCCGACGTGGAGCACGTCGCCGTCGAGCCAGTAGCCGGTGAGATCGACCTCCGGCTCCACCGCGGCGTGCTTGCCCAGGGTAAGCAGGCCCGTCACCGGTGGCAGCGAGTGCAGGTCCACGCCGCGTTTTATCTTCACGCCCAGGGCGCGCGCGTAGTTATTGACCCAGGTGGCACCGGCAATCGAGCGCGAACCGGAGGCATCGGCCCACCGCTCCGCGGCCCAGATACGCAGGTGGGTCGAGCCACCGCGCGGGTAATCGCCGGGCGTGATGCCTGCGGTAATCAGGCGCGCGCCAAAGCCGCCGATGGGGATGCGCCCCAGCGGCGTGGCAAAGATGAGCACTAGGGCGATGACCAGCCACCACGGGAAGGGCTGCGCCCACTCGACGCCCAAGGCGGAGGCCACGGTCGAGCCCAGCATGAGCCAGGCCAGCCAGGTGGTCGCCGCCAGCGTCATGGCGGGGATCTGCAGCAGCGTTTGCGCCACGTGGGTCTTCGCGCCAACCGGAGTGACCTCGCGCAGCGGTTTCTGTTGTTCCGCTTCGGGGCGCGGTTCGGCGCCGGCGATGAGCTCCGCCAGCGAACCTAGCCGCGGGTGGTCATAGAGATCGCGCACGGCCACGGTGGGGTAGCGATCGCGGATGTGGCCCACCAGCGTCGCCGCGGCCAGGGAGGTACCGCCAAGGTCGAAGAAATCGGCGTTCTCATCCTCCACGGATACGCCGAGGGTCTCGACCCAGAGCTCGGCTAGCCACTTCTCGGTCTCCGTCAGCGTGGTCGATTCCACGCCAACGCCGGGCAGCGGCCACGGCAGCGCCTTCTTATCCACCTTGCCGGAGGTGCGCACCGGCAGCTCATCCATCACGCAGATGCGCGGGACCAGCGCCGCAGGCATGGTTTCCGCCAGCCGTTCGTGGGCCACGCCGTGGTTAAAACCGCGCGCCTCATCTTCCAGCGAGACGTATCCCACCAGCACGGATTCACCGCCCGGGGTCTTTTGCACGGCCACGGCGGAGTTGTAGACGTTATCCAGCGCGGCGACGTTCGCATCGACCTCACCCAGCTCGATGCGGCGCCCGCCAATCTTTACCTGGTCATCCACGCGGCCCACAAAATACAGGCCGTCTTCTTCCAGGCGCACGTGGTCGCCGGTGCGGTAGGCGCGCTGCCAGCCCATGGATTCCAGCGGCGCGTACTTCTCCGCATCCTTCTGCGGGTCCAGGTAGCTGGCCAGGCCCACGCCACCGATGACCAATTCGCCGGTTTCACCCAGGCCAACGGGTTGCCCCTGCTTATCGATGACCACCAGGTCCCACCCATTCAGCGGCAAACCGATCGAAACCGCGCGCCCTGGAATCATCCGTTGCGCGCAGGCGACGACCGTGGCCTCAGTGGGGCCGTAGGTATTCCACATCTCGCGGTCCTCGGTGGCTAGCCGGTCCACCAATTCCTGGGAGCAGGCCTCGCCGCCGACGATGAGCAGGCGGATATTATCCAGTGCTTCCGCTGGCCACAGGCCCGCCAGGGTGGGAACCGTGGAGACGACGGTGATATCGCGGCGAATCAGCCACGGACCAAGGTCCATGCCGGACCGCACCAAGGAACGCGGTGCCGGGACCAGGCAGCCGCCGTGGCCCCAGGCCAGCCACATCTCCTCACAGGATGCGTCGAAGGCAACCGAAAGCCCGGCCAGCACGCGGTCTTCCGGGCCGAGCGGGCCGTGGGGGTGATCGACGAGGAAGAGGCTGGCCTCCGCGTCCACAAAGGCGGCCGCCGAGCGGTGGCTGACGGCAACGCCCTTCGGCTTGCCCGTGGAACCGGAGGTAAAGATGATCCACGCAGTGTCTTCGGGCCGCGGGGCTTCGACGCCTTTGGCCGCGTGGCGCGGTTTTTCGCGCAGGAAGCGGAAGCCGTCATCGCTAAACAAGCCATCGATATCGGCCTCACCAAAGACCATCTCCGCGCGTTCATCCGGATCGTCCGCATCCACCGGCACGTAGGCCGCGCCGGCGGCCAGAGTGGACAGGATGGCGAGGTAGAGATCGCGCTTGCCAGACGTCATCCGGATGCCGATGCGATCGCCGCGGCGCACGCCATTGACGTGCAGCTCTGTGGCCCACAGCTGGACCTCGTGGATGAGTTCGGCGTAGGTGATGATCTCGCCATCATCAAGCGCGGCGGCTTCTGGATGAATCTCAGCGGTGGTCGTGATGATGTCCCACAGCGTGCGCGGGCGCGGGGCCAGATCGCGCAGGAGGTACTGCTGCGGGACGCTGGGAAGTTCTGTATTAGGCCTACTACATTCTTCGGGCTCGTCCATGCTTATGCCTCGTCCTCGTCCGCAGCGATGATGGCCTTGGCCAGCTTGCGCAGGTGCTTGAGCTGCTTATTGGTGGATACGTCGAGCGCGTCATCCTCGGCGTTGGTGACGAGCTCCGCCAAGTCCTTGTGGGTCTTGGTGCCCTTCTTGGTGCACGCCACGATCTGGCGGCGGCGGTCCTTGGGATCGCGCTCGCGCTTGGCCCAGCCGCGCTCCTCGAGGGCATCAATAAGCCGCACCATATCGGAGGCGTCGATGGCCAATGTGTCAGACAGGTAGGACTGGGAGGCGGCATCCGCCTCGACGAGGCAGGTAAGCACCCAGAACTCGCGGATGGTCGTCTGCTTCGTCTGCAGAGCCACCTCGACGCCATCGCGGGTGCGACGGCGCAGGCGCTCTAGCTGAAAGGACGGGGATTCGAGCAGGGAGGTTGGTATGCCAGAATTATTAGTGGAAGCCATACCATCATCATAATCTCAAAAGATGGGTAAAGGCCAATTAATTGCGAACGACGGGCAGGCCATCCGCTTCCCACTTATCGGTGCCGCCCTCGACATTAATAACGTCCCAGCCCAGGGAGTTCTCCAAATACTGGCACACCTGCGCGCTGCGTCCGCCTAGGTGGCAAATCACATAAATATCTCGGTCCGGATCAATTTCCTGGATGCGACCCGTTATCTCGCTCATGGGAATATGGGTGGCGCCCTCCGCATGCACGGTGGCCCATTCGTCGTTTTCGCGCACATCGATAAGCTGCGCGCCTGCTGGAACTTCGATTGGCTGTACGTTTTGCATACCCCGCAGTCTACGTGCCGCGCGCTAGCCGCCGTAGGTGGCCGCGGACAGATACTGCAAGATTGCCTTCACGCGGCGGTTATCCTCGCTGGGGTCCAGGCGCAGCTTGGTAAAGATATTGGAGACGTGCTTGGCCACCGCAGCGCCCGAGAGCACCAGCTCGGCGGCGATGTCCTTATTGGACTTCCCGCGCGACATCAGCTCTAGGACCTCGCGCTCGCGCGGGCTCAGCTCGCCCAACCCGCTGCGCCCAGAGCGCATCAGCGCCTGCGCCACCGTCGGATCAATGACCGTGCCACCCTGGGCCACCACCTCGAGGCTGGCCAGGAAGTCGCGCACCTCAGAGACGCGATCCTTGAGCAGGTACCCGGTGCCCGCATCCGGGGAATCAAACAGCGCTACCGCATACGCCGGCGCCACGTACTGCGATAACACCATCACCGGCAGGCCCGGATAGGCGCGGCGCAGCGCCACCGCCGCCTTCAGCCCATCATCGCCCATCTCCGGTGGCATGCGCACATCCGTTATCACCACATCCGGCAACTGGGCACTCAGCTTGCCGATGACCCCCTCCAGCTCCACCGCCGTTCCCGCCCTGCCCACAACCTCGTGGCCACGGCGCTCCAACAGCCCGGCAAGGCCCTCGCGCAGGATCGCGGAGTCATCCGCAATCACAATCCTCAATCCACTCATGCTGATACTCCCGTCTGCCCGCGCTCCAAGAGGAGCGGAATCGTGCACCTTACCCGCGTTGGGCCGCCTTCCGGCGAGGACAGCGACATCTCCCCGCCAAAGGCCGCCAGCCGCTCGGCCATGCCGGAAAGCCCGCGCCCCGGCTCCACCCGGGCCCTCATCCACCACCGAGATATGCAGCGCCGCATCCGAGGTGATGAGCACCGAGACCGGCGCGCCCGGCGCGTGTTTCGCGGCATTGGTCAGCGCCTCGGTACCGAAGAAATAACCGCAGGCCAGTACGCTGGCGGAAAGCTGCGGCAACGGGTGTGGGGCGTAGACGCTGACGTGGGGGCCGTGGGCGGAGGCGGCATCGGCAAGCGCGGCGACCAAACCGTGATCCTGGAGGACCTGCGGGTGAATGCCGTGCACCGTCGCGCGCAGCGAGCGCAGGCCGCGATCCACGTCCCGCTTCGCGGCCTCCAGCAGCTCGGCCTCGGCGCCGGTGGCATCGAGAAGGGCCTCGCCCAGCTTCATGCTTGCCGCCACCAAATATTGCTGCGCGCCATCGTGCAGATCCCGCTCGATGCGGGCGCGCTCCACCTCGTAGGCATCCGCAATCGCGCGGCGCGAGGCCGTCAGCTCCGCGATGACCCGCGCCTGCCGCTCCTCATTGCTGGTGGCCTGCTTCTTGCTGAAAAACACGCCCCCAAGCCTAATCGCGCGCGCCCCGGGCAGGGGTAAAGCTAGCACTACCCGGAAAGTATCCTTAGCGCTGTAGGAATAGCGCGCCCGGCACGGTGAAATGAACAGCATGACACAGACACTTTCCCTCCACGACATCACGAAGGATTTCGGCGGCGGCCCCGTGCTGGCCGGCATCACCCTGGACATCACCCCAGGCGAGCTCGTCGCCATCATGGGGCCCTCCGGCTCCGGCAAATCCACGCTGCTGCACTGCATGTCCGGCGTGCTCACGCCCACCGACGGCAGCGTCCGCTTTGGCGACGAAGTCATCTCCACGCTTTCCGATGCCGCCCGCTCCCGCACCCGCCTCCGCCACTTCGGCTTCGTCTTCCAAGACGGCCAGCTGCTGCCGGAGCTGACCAACTTGGACAACGTCGCGCTGCCCGCGATGCTCAACGGTCTGGGCCGGCGCGCGGCCCGTTCGAAGGCCATGTCCCTGCTCGACCAGCTCGGGCTCGGCGACCTCGCGGACCGCCGCCCCGCCCAAGTCTCCGGCGGCCAAGCCCAGCGCGTGACCATCGCCCGCGCTCTCGTGGCCAACCCCGGCGTCATCTTTGCCGATGAACCCACCGGCGCCCTCGACCAAGCCACCGGCCACGAGGTCATGCAGATGCTGACCACTACCGTGCGCCAATCCGGCGCCAGCCTGGTCATGGTCACCCATGACCCCAAAGTGGCGGACTGGATGCAGCGCCGCGTGGAAATCCGCGACGGCATCATTCACGATGACCGCCGCCTGGGGGTGCAGCCATGAATACCGCGACCCTAGTCCTCGGCCTCCAGCGCGAATCCATCCGCGCCCGCTCCGGTGCGGGCATCGTCAGCGTGCTCGCCATCGTGAGCCTGACGCTGGGCTCCGCCGTCGCCTTCCTCGTCGCCGGCGGCACCTGGATGTTCTGGCAGCGCGCCCACCACCCAGAAGACGCCGTGCCCGCCCTGCGCGCCGCTGCCGGCGACACCCCGGAAGATTACTTCCTGCCCTGGTTTGTCCTCGCGCTCATGGCCTGCGCCTTCATCGTTCCCGCACTCTTCAACCTGACCGCACAGGCCGCCGTCCTCGGCGCCTCCGGCAGGGAACAGCGCCTGTCTACCCTCCGCCTGCTGGGCCTAAGCTCCCACCAGGTCGAGCGCATGGCCGCGGTGGAGACCGGCATCCAAGCGCTTATCGGCATCGTGCTGGGCTGGCTCATCAGCGTACTTATCGCCCCCGTCTTCACGCACGTGAAATTCCAAGACCGCCCCGTTGCCTTCGAGGAAATCATCCTGCCCTGGTGGGGATACCTCGCGGTGGCCGCAGTCCTCTTCCTCCTCGCCCTCGCCGCGGCGCTTGCCGGCATGCGGCGTGTGCGCGTTAGCCCTCTCGGCGTGGCTAAACGCCAGATGCCCGCCGCTTTCCGATGGTGGCGCCTCATCGCCTTCCTCCTTATCGTCGCCATCGGCGGTGCCCTGCTCAAAGGCCAATCCGGCCCGCCCGAAATCTCCGTGGCCGTCGTACTCTTCGCGGTGGTCATGAGTATCAACCTGGTCGCGCCCTACCTTTTGCAAATAGGTGCGCGCCTTTTGGCTTTGCTCCCCGGCACCGCACACCTCGTGGCCTGCCAGCGCGTGGGCGCCAACGCCCGCCGCGCCTGGCGGCAAAGCGCGACAATCGGCTTCTTCGGTTTCCTCGCCGGCTTCCTCATGGGCGCGCCCATGGGCACCGATGCATTGACTACGGCGATCAAGGAAGAACAAGAAACGGGCATCATGTTCCGGGACGTCTCCACCGGCGTCATCCTGACCTTGCTCTTCGGCTTCGCGCTGACCAGCATGTCCATCTTCCTCGGCCAAGTATCGTCCGCCTTCGAGGACAAGGATCTCATCCGCTCCCTCGACCTGATGGGCGTGCCGCGCCGCTTCCAATTCCGCACGAACACCCTCGCTGTGATGGGGCCTATCGTCGCGCTCAGCGTCTTCGGCTTCCTCTTCGGTGGCAGCATCGCGGCGCTGATGTTCTTTAGCGCTCTCGAGGGCGAAGATATTGACCTCGCCGGGCGGTTCCTGATGTCCTTCGGTTTCCTCGCCCTGGGTTGGGCGGTAACCTTCCTCGCCATCGCGCTCGTCGAGCCCCTGCGCGGCCACGTTCTCCACAGCAGCCGCCGCAAGGAATAGGCGTTTCCTCGGGCGCGCCGGGCTGTGGTTCTGGGGTTTGGGCCTTGGCCCTGGCCCAGACTCTGGCCCGGCTGACCCGCCTCCTGGCCCGGCTGCGCCTGTTCTGAGCTTTGCGCTGGTCAGCTGTCTCGCCAGCCTTTGTTTCGCCGCTGCGCGACTGTTGCGCTGGGCCTTGCTCTAGCCCCGCGCGCCTTCATGCCGCCACAAGCGGTGCCACTGCCAGGGAGGACGCGCAAAGGGCCGCTTATTCTTGGCGGTGGCCTTTACCTGCTGCACCACGAAATCCGGGTAGTGGTCAATCGTCGTCGCGGTGAAGTGGAGGGGCTTCCAGCCGCGATGCACGGCATCGTTAAGCTTGTGCCGGTCCAACTCAAACTGGCGGCGGTTTTCTCCCCGGTGGTAGGCGTAGCCATCGACCTCGATGGCAATCTTGTGCTCCTTAATCACCAGATCCCAGTGGTAGGGGCCTATTTTTATATTGTTCTGGACCGCGAAATGCGGCGCGAGGGCGCGCGTTAACTGGCGTTCCGGCACGCTATCCGTGCCGATGATCGCCCTGTCCAAGGCGCGCTTTACCGGCCGCGGAAACCGCTGGTAATCCAGCTTATTCAGCTCCAGGCGGCTGACCCCGTCCTTGCCGGAATAAAAGTCCTCGAGGAAGGCGACCGCATCATCCTCCGGCATCGCCTCGACCGCCTGTAGTGGATTGCACACGGTGACGCCGTCCCAGGTCAACGCGCCCTTCGGCCGGGCGCGGCGCGAAGTGAAGTACTTACTCGACGGCAGCGATGAGCTGCGCAGGAACTCCAGCGGAAAGCGCAGCGGCTTCTCCACGTGCTTGAGCGCGGCCGAGTAGCCATCCAGCGCGCAATCCGGCCATTCCTCGCTCATGATGCGCGCCAGTTGGTTCGGCGTCGGCTCCTCTGACAAGCAGAAGCCGTTGGCGATCCGGACGGCACCGTGGCGTACCGCTTGCTGAGCGGCACTTTTCCCCCGAAAAATTTCCATTCGTATCCCTCGATCCCCCGAAGCGAAGGTTGTGTGGCGCGGTTGGGCGGTTGGTTAGCGCGGCTGGGTGCTTGTTGATGCGTTCTTGAAGCGTTCTTGATGCGTTTTAACAAATAGTGGCCTAAAACCCCGCGGTTTCCGCGGCCTATTTGTCAAAACGCATCAGCTGGGCCTCAAAACAGACTTCATGGCCCTAAAACGCCGAGCTCGGCCCCTGCAAACGCACGGGCCCAGCCCTAAAGCGGCAGCCCCCGGCAAGCCCCGAAGCCTACTTCAGGCGAGCCTTGGCCTCTTCCAGAATCTTCTCGGCCTCGGCCTTATCGCCCCAGCCGGAACCGGAAACTTCCTTGTTGGGCTCGAGGTCCTTGTAGTGGACGAAGAAGTGCTCGATTTCGTCCTTGATGTGCTGTTCCACATCGTCGATGTCCTGGTAGCGCTCCCAACGCGGGTCATCGATGACGGCGAGCAGCTTGTCGTCGCCGCCGGCCTCATCGGTCATCTTGAACACGCCGACGATGCGGGCTTCAACGATCACGCCGGGGAAAACGGGCTCAGGGAGGATGACGAGGGCATCGAGGGGATCGCCGTCTTCGCCAAGCGTGTGGTCGATGAAGCCGTAGTCGGCGGGGTAGGCCATTGGGGTGAACAGGTAGCGGTCCAGGTAGACCTTGCCGGACTCGTGGTCCACCTCGTACTTATTGCGGGAGCCCTTTGGGATTTCAATGGTTACTTCAACGCTCACAGTGGTGTCCTCCATGTGGGATTGGGTATTAATTACTGTCAATAGTCTAGCGCGTCGCACATCCGCGCTAGGGTTAGTGGCGATGAAAGCAAAGAAGGTTTGGTGGTCAGTAACCGCGCTGGTGGTCACGGCGGCGGTCGGGGGCACGGCTGCGCTGGGGGTTACCATCCAGCGCGAGTACGGCGATCTTTCGCATGGCGAGGCCGAAACGGTCCAGGCTCCGGAAAATCCCCTGCAGCCGGCTAAGGCGCAGGACGTGGATTTTGCGGCGCTCAGCGCGAAGCTCGATGAGCTGGGCAAGAGCGAGGATTTGGCCAACTTTGGCGGGCAGGTCATCGATAGTGAGACCGGCTCGGTGGTCTGGGAGCGCGATGCGGATAAGGCGCTGACCCCGGCTTCCTCGACGAAGGTGTTGACCACCGCCGCGGCAACACTAGCCCTGGATGAGTCCAAGCGCATTACCACCAAGGTCTACCGCGGCAAGGACCCGAACAATGTGGTGGTCAAGGCGGCTGGCGATGTCTGGATGACCAATGAGCAGCTCGATGACCTCGCGGAACAGATTGAAAAGACCGGCACCCAGGTGGCGGACGTGTACATCGATACCTCCGCGTGGGCCGGTGAGCCGCAGGCGCCGGGCTGGGATCCGGAGAACGTGGATGAGGGCTTCGTCGCGCCCATGGAGCCGGCCATGCTGTACGGTGGTCGCATCGGCGCTACGGAGGGCGATGTCCCGCGCAGCCACACCCCGGCCCTCGACGTCGCGGGAGAGCTGGCCAAGCGCTTGGGCACGGATAAATTCGCCGCGGGCACGATGGCTGACGGTGCGGAGGAGCTGGCCAGCGTCGAGTCGGCGCCCCTGAGCGAGCGCGCGCTGGAGATGGTGCGGCATTCCGATAACGTCATGGCGGAGGCCATTGCCCGCGAGCTTGCCGATGCCCGCGGCAAACAGCCCAGCTTCCAGGTCGACACCCAAGCCACGCTGGATGTGCTGCGCGAGCACGGGTTCGACGTCAGCGGCGTGGATATCAAGGACAACTCGGGCCTTTCGGTAGATAACCGGTTGAGCGCGAGCGTGTTGGCGGAGATTGTCAACGGCGCGGTCGAGGAACCGCAGTTGCGCCCCTTGGCGGCGTATTTGCCGGTTGCAGGTGGCGACGGCACGCTGCACGAGCGCTACGGGGAGTCTGCGGCGCGGGGGTTTGTCCGCGCGAAGACCGGCACCTTGACGGGTGTTTCCGCGCTGGCGGGCACCGCGCAAGGCCAATCCGGGCGCTTATATTCCTTTGCCTTCTTGGTCAATGATGGCGAGATTATGGCGGCGCGCGCTGCCCAAGATGACCTCGCCGCGGCGCTGCACGAGTTTTAAATGAGCCCACAGCCTGGAGTAACGCTATTTTGGCCGCGGGTCTCGCCGCATTTTTTGGCCTGCCGGCGCGCGGTCCGCGCGGCGAAGATGGATCACACCGTGGCGGTAGGGCTATCCGGCGGCGCCGATTCTCTGGCGCTGTGCGCGGCGATGATAGCTGAGGGTCATGACGTGATCGCGCTGTGCGTCGACCACGGCTTACAAGACGGTTCGCGTGAGCAGGCCGAAAGGGCCGCTCGGCAAGCAGAAAGCTTGGGTGCGCGGGCACGAGTGCTCGAAGTGCAAGTGCCGGACGAAGCGGGGAATTCGCTGGAAGCGGTGGCTCGGCAAGAGCGCTACCGAGCGATGTCCGCGGCCGCGCGCGAAGACGGAGCTTCGCGCAGAGGAGGAAGGTCGTTGGAGATTGCCGTGGCGCATACGGCCGATGACCAGGCGGAAACGCTCCTTCTTGGCGCCCTGCGCGGCCGGGTGGCCGGCATGCCGGAGCAGTCAGTAGTGGAAGGCGCGCGGATTGTGCGGCCATTCCTGCAGGTGCGCCGTTCCGATACGGAGGGCGCGTGCGCGGAGCTGGGGCTAGAGGTGTGGCAGGACCCGCAGAATGCGGATACGGATTTTCGGCGGGTAGCGCTGCGCCGAGAAATCATCCCGGAGTTATCGCGGGTCATCGGCGGTGATGCAGTGCCGGCGTTGGCGCAAGCGGCGATGGATACCGCGCGCGATGAAGAATACCTCGCCACGCCGGCCACCGCGGACTGTGCGGAATTAGTTGCGCTGCCGGAGCCGCGACGCCGGCGCGCTATTGCGGCCTGGCTCATCGAGCGGGGAGTGAAGGTGACAAGGGAGGGGATTGGGGGCATCGGCAAGCTGTGTACCAACTGGCACGGACAAGGGCCGGTGGCTGTGAGTTCGGCGCGGCAAGCGGGGCAGAGGTTGGAAGTAGCACGTATAGGTGGCAAACTGGCACTATTGTCTGGTCATTAAAGGAGCGCACACGTGCACGACAAGAAAGACTTCGCCGTCCCCGCAAACCGCTACGGAGACGATGTAGAAGCAATCCTCATCACGGAAGAGGAAATCAAAGACCGCGTCCAGCAGCTGGCGGATGCGGTGTCTGAAAAATATGCCGACGCCGAGCAAGACCTGCTTTTGGTCTGCGTATTAAAGGGTGCGGCCTTTTTCCTGACGGACTTCGCACGCAAGCTATCTATTCCCTCGGAGCTGGAGTTTATGGCCGTCTCCTCGTACGGCGCCTCCGCGTCTTCTTCTGGGGTGGTGCGCATCTTGAAGGACTTGGACCGCGATATCGCCGAGCGCGATGTGGTCATCGTGGAAGACATCATCGACTCGGGCCTGACGCTATCCTGGCTCATTCGCAACCTGCGGGGGCGCAACCCGAAGTCGCTCAACGTGGTGACCTTGTTGCGCAAGCCGGAAGTGGTAAAAGCGCAGATCGATCTGCTCGATGTGGGCTTTGATATCCCCAATGAATTCGTCATTGGCTATGGCCTTGACTACGCGGAACGCTACCGCGACCTGCCCTTTGTGGGCACCCTTCACCCTGATGTCTATACCACCAACTAAAATCGCGCAGTAATGAAAAACAATAAACTCCTTCGCTACGGCGGCATTGCGGCGCTGATCCTCGTAGCGCTGTACGCCTTTACGTTCTTTAGCAACGAGACCCGCGGATACGTGGACACGGATACCTCCGTGGCCTTGAAACAGCTGCAGGATAAAAACGTTGACGAGGTAGAAATTGATGACCGCGAGCAGCGCCTGCGCATCAAGCTCAAGGACGAAATCACGGTAGAAGAGCGCGAGGGCGTACAAGAGATCGTGTCTCAGTACCCCGCGCGCGCCTCCGAGCAGGTCTTTGATGCGGTCAAGGATTCGGGTGCGGAGAAGTATCAGACCAACGTCACCCAGGATTCCTTCTTGGGCTCCATGCTCAGCTTCCTGCTGCCGATGGTCATCCTCTTCGGCCTGCTGTTCTGGCTCATGTCCCGCATGCAGCAGGGTGCTGGCGGCATGTTCGGCATCGGCAGCTCCAAGGCCAAGGAGCTGACCAAGGATATGCCGACCAATACCTTCGAGGATGTTGCCGGCGCCGATGAGGCCGTGGATGAGCTGCAGGAAATCAAGGACTTCCTTGATGATCCTTCCCGTTATTACGAGCTCGGCGCGAAGATTCCGCGTGGCGTGCTGCTTTATGGCCCTCCGGGTACCGGTAAGACCCTGTTGGCCCGCGCCGTTGCGGGCGAGGCCGGCGTGCCTTTTTATTCCATCTCCGGTTCGGACTTCGTGGAGATGTTCGTCGGTGTGGGTGCCTCCCGCGTGCGTGACCTGTTCAAACAGGCAAAAGAGCACAGCCCGTGCATCATCTTCGTGGACGAGATCGACGCCGTGGGCCGCCAGCGCGGATCCGGTACCGGCGGTGGACACGATGAGCGCGAGCAGACCCTGAACCAGCTGCTGGTGGAGATGGACGGCTTTGGCGATCGCGAGGGCGTTATCCTCATCGCGGCCACCAACCGCCCAGATATTTTGGACCCCGCATTGCTGCGCCCGGGCCGTTTCGACCGTCAGATTCCGGTCACCAACCCGGATCTGGCCGGCCGCGAGCAGATCCTGCGCGTCCACGCCAAGGACAAGCCTTTGGCGGAAGAGGTCGATGTGGCGCAGCTGGCCAAGCGCACCGCCGGCATGTCCGGTGCGGACCTTGCCAATGTGCTTAACGAGGCCGCGCTTCTCACCGCCCGCATCGGCGGCAACGTCATTACTTATGACGCGCTGGAAGAAGCCACCGACCGCGTGGTGGGCGGTCCACGGCGCCAGGGCAAGATCATCTCCGAGCACGAGAAGAAGGTCACCGCCTACCACGAGGGCGGCCACACCCTGTCCGCGTGGGCACTGAAGGACATCGAGCGCGTGTACAAGGTCACCATCCTGGCCCGCGGCCGCACCGGTGGCCACGCCATGACCTCGCAGGAAGACGACAAGGGCATGTACACCCGCGACGAGCTGTTTTCCCGCTTGGTCTTTGCCATGGGTGGCCGCGCCGCCGAGGAATTGGTCTTCGGCGCTCCCACCACGGGCGCGTCCTCCGATATCGAGAACGCCACCAAGATCGCCCGCGCGATGCTGACGGAATACGGCTTTTCTCCTGACCTGGGCACCGTCAAGTACGGCCAGGAGCAGGGCGATCCGTTCAGCCAGATGGGCGGGGGTGGCGGCTCCATCGATTACTCGGATGACCTTGCCTCCAAGATCGATGAGCAGATGCGCTACCTCCTCGAGCGCGCGCACGAGCAGGCCTACGACATCCTGCGCACCAACCGCGAGTTCTTGGACAAGCTGGCCGAGGCCCTCCTGGAGAAGGAGACCCTGCGCCGACCGGATCTGGAGAGCATCTTCGACGGCATTGAGCCGCGCGATGCCTACGATGTCTTCCCCGGCGAAGACGATCGCTTCCCGCGCCAGATTGGTTACGCGCCGGTCAAGACCCCGGTTGAGCTGGCCAAGGAGCGCGGCGAGGAACTTCCCAAACGCATGACGCTTCTCGATGCCTCCCGGGCCGCCCGCAAGCGCCGCCTCGCCGGCGAAGAGATCAAGGGCGAGGTTGGCTTTAACTTTGGCCAGCACGCTGGCGACTACGTGAACCCCGAAACGGTGCGCGAGCTGCACGGCGGTGGCAGCAGCCACCGCGAAGACCGAACTGACCAGAGCGGCCGCAGCGATGGACGCAGCGGCCGAAACGACCAGAACGACCGCGCGGACCAGAGCGACCGCGGCAGCAGCGACGGTGGGGAAGGGCGATCGGATTCGGCATCGGAAAGCAGGGGCAAGCACCACAAGCCAGAGGGAGAAACCAGCCAATGGTTCACCCCAGGCTGGAATGAGTCTTCCCGCCGCGATAACCCCTACGCGCGCGATGCGGAAAAACCGCGCGATGATAAAGAGTAAGAAGTACGTGCATGTCTGAAAATCACACTGATAACCAGCAGGTGCCCGCCCGCGCACCGTATGACCAGGAGCGGGCGGAGGCGGCCGTCCGCGAGCTACTCTTTGCCGTGGGCGAGGACCCTGATCGCGAAGGAATGCGCGAAACCCCGGCCCGTGTGGCCCGCGCTTACCGTGAGGTCTTCGCCGGCCTGCACGAGGACCCGACGGAGGTGCTGCACAAGACCTTCGCCGAGGACCACCAGGAACTGGTCTTGGTGCGCGATATTCCTATCTATTCCACCTGCGAGCACCACCTCGTGCCGTTTTATGGGGTGGCGCATATTGGCTATATCCCCGGCAAGGACGGTCACGTCACCGGGCTGAGCAAGCTGGCGCGCCTGGCGGATATGTACGCCAAGCGTCCGCAGGTCCAGGAACGCCTGACCCAGCAGATTGCCGATGCACTCGTGGATGTCCTCGAGGCCCAATCCGTCATCGTGGTCATCGAGTGTGAGCACCTGTGCATGGCCATGCGGGGCATCCGCAAGCCGGGCGCGACCACAACGACTTCCGCGGTGCGCGGCGGGTTTAAAAATAACGCCGCCTCCCGCGCGGAAGTGCTCAGCTTCATTCGTACGTAGCGCGTACGCAGTCGAGTTTGTCGAGCGAAAAGGAGAACGCAGTGCACCCGGCTTCCTCAGTTGGAGAATTGACCATCCCGAAACGCACGCTCGTCATGGGCATCGTGAATGTTACGAAGGATTCCTTTTCCGATGGCGGGCGGTGGCTCGACTTCGACGCCGCCACCACTCATGCCCGTGAGCTGGTGGAACAGGGTGCGGACATGATCGATGTGGGCGGCGAATCCACCCGCCCGGGTGCGGTGCGCGTGGAGGCGCAGGAAGAGGCCGACCGCGTGGTCCCGGTCATCCAGGCGCTGCACGAGCAGGGCATTCGCACCTCGGTGGATACGATGCGCGCCTCGGTTGCCGCCGCGGCGGCTGCGGCCGGGGTGGACATGATTAACGATGTCTCCGGCGGCCTCGCCGATCCTGAAATGTATGCCGCCATGGCTGATGCCGGCGTGCCCGTCTGCCTCATGCACTGGCGCACGCTGCAGGAAGGCGCGTTCGGATCCGCGGCGGGCACGGCCGATCACGGCGGCGACGTGGTCCGCGACGTGCACGAGACCCTCGCCCAGCTGAGCCAAAACGCCCTGGATGCAGGCGTGAAAAAGGACAATATCGTGCTGGACCCGGGCCTCGGCTTTGCCAAGAGCCCACAGGATAACTGGGCGCTGCTTAAGGCCCTGCCCGAGTTCCTGGACGGCGAGTTCCCCATCCTGGTGGGCGCCTCGCGCAAGCGCTTCCTCGCCGCTATCCGGGAAGACCGCGGGGTAGAGGCGAGCCCTTTGCTTGCCGATCCCGCCACCGCCGCCGTGACCGCCATTTCCGCCCAGATGGGCGCGTGGGGCGTGCGCGTGCACGAGGTGGGCGTATCCCGCGATGCCGTCGACGTGGCCGCCGCGTGGAACGCCGGCGAGTCCTATGTAGGCGGCGCCAATGCCACCGGCAGCTACCGCAATGCCGCCACCGGCACGGGCACAGTGACCTCTACCGCGATGGGTACGGAAAGGAATTAACCATGGCAGATCGCATCGAATTAACCGGCCTGGAGTGCTTTGGCTACCACGGCGTCTTTGATGAGGAAAAGCGCACCGGCCAGCCCTTCATCGTCGATATCACCTGCTGGTCCGAGTTTGCCGAGGCCGCTGCTCACGATGATCTGACCAAGACCATCAATTACGCAGAGCTTGCCGATGTCACCGCCAGCATCGTCGAAGGCCCCTCCCGCGACCTCATTGAGACCGTCGCCAGCGAGGTGGCCGATACCATCATGGAATCCTTCGCCGACCTGCACGCGGTGGAAGTGACCGTGCACAAGCCCAAGGCGCCGATCCCGCGCACTTTTGCCGATGTCGCCGTCGTCGCCCGCCGCTCCCGCAAGCACGCGCGTACCGGAGCCCCACGGTCCGCCTCGCAGGCAGGCACTTCGCAGGCCGAGGCACAGCGAGCCGACGCGCAGTGCCCCGACACGAACCCCGGGAGTAAGTAATGCGCGCGGTACTATCCATCGGCTCCAATATGGATGACCGCGTGGAGCTTTTGCGCACGGTATTTACCGAGTTCCGCGAGGACATCGTGGCGGCCTCGCCCGTCTATGCCACCCCGCCGTGGGGAGTAACGGACCAGGATGAATTCTTGAATGCGGTGCTCATCGTGGACGTCGAGGAGAGCCCGCTGGAGCTCTTGCGGCGCGGCCAGAAGCTGGAAAAGGCGGCTGAGCGCGTGCGCGTGCGCCACTGGGGCCCGCGCACCCTGGACGTGGACATCGTCGATATCGAGGGCTATAGCTCCTCCGATGCGGAACTTATCGTTCCGCATCCCTATGCCCACGAGCGCGCATTCGTGCTTATACCCTGGTTGGCCGCTGATGCGGTTGCTAAGTTGAAGGGACAGGATGTCTCCGCGCTGGTTGCCGCGTTGGACCCGCAGGAAACCGTCAATATCCACCGCTTGGGCCTGATGGAGGAGTTATGAAACGAACCTCGCTCGGTGCGCTTATCGGTGTTGGGATATTCATGGCAGCCGCGGCGGCCATCCTCACCACGCGCTTTTATGGCTCCATGATGTCCATCCCGGTCACGGTATCTGCCACGCTATGGCTCATGGTGGTGGTGTGCTTGGGGCTTACCTGGAAGGTGGATAAGGCCACCGATGAGGACCACGGCATCGGGCTAGATAATTCGCAGCTTAATCCCATGACCATCGCGCAGTTCATGCTGGTGGGTAAGGCTTCGGCGTGGACGGGCGCGATCGTCGGTGGGCTCTATGCAGGGGTGGCGGTGTATGTCATCCCGAATGCGGGCACCCTTGTCGCGGCTTCCGATGATCTGGTGGGAGTGCTTGCATCCGCGATTGGCGGCATCGCCATGTCTGCGGCTGGCCTGCGATTGGAGCGACACTGTGAGACCCCGCCGCCACCGGACGGGCTTCAAGCGGTACATTAGGGAACATGACTCAGCCGCGCTCTTCTTCCAAAAACTCGTCGTCCTCGCCAGATTGGGGACAAATTGGGATTATCGCCCTCGTCATCTTGGCCGTTATCGCCAGCATCGTCATGCTCATTTCCGGCTCCGCAGCGGCGCTCAAGATTGCGCTGATTGCCGCCCTGTGGGCCGCAGTGGTGGGCTTTTTCTTGGTGATGCGCTACCGCCGCCAGGCCGAGGAATCCGTGACCAAGCTGGAGCTGCAGGAGCGCGCCCACCGCGCGGAGCTCAAGCAGGCCCGCGCAGCCGAAGGCAAGGAGCTGCCGGATCAGCAAATCCTCGATGAGATCCGCACCGAGCTGGCCTCTATCCGGAAGCAGATCGAGGATTTGTCCGGCCACGATTTCACCTACGAGCCAGCCGCCTTGCACGCGGAGGCGCGCCGCATCATGGAGCTGGAGGCGCAGACCGCCGCGGCGTCCCACCACAGGGAAGAAAACGTCGACTTTGAGCAAACCTCTACCGGTGCGCCGTCTGCCGATGCCATCGCCGGCCGCCTGGGCAATCAACCCTCCGGCGCGCACGCGGACTCTAACCCGCTCAATGACATCATCAGCGAAAACACCCGCGCGCAGCGCAGCTCTTCGCGGGCCGATAATGCCGCTAAGCCCGCCCACTCCGAGCAGCTTGCCGATGCCCCCAAGCCCGCCACGTCCAGCGAGGCCGCGGGGGCGAAGGAACCGAAGGACGTTTCCTTCGATACCGGCAGCTTCCAGGCCGTGCGCTGGGATTCGGGTGGGGACTCCAATATCAAGCGCCAAGGCTCTCGGCAGTCGGGCTCTGGCAACGCAGCTCACTCTGGCGCCCGTGGCAGCCACCGCAAGCCAGAGGCTGATACCGCAGCTGAACCGGCTTCCGATGCGGTGACGCAGAACATCCCGCAGCAGGCATCCGGCAAGGATGCGCGCGAGGAATACAAGGGCTCGGGCCACCACGTGGCCGCCGAGCAGAAGCAAGCGGCGTCGCGTCGCCAGCAGCAGACCCGTGGTCGCCGCCGCAGCGATGAGCAACGCGATGGTTCCGTGTCCGTGTCGGAGCTATTGGCACAGATGAAGAAGGATAAATAAATGCGTCCACCGCGCATGCGCGTTGCCCTTTTCGGGCGCAGCCTCGCCGGGATTTCCCTGGCCAACGCCATGGAGCGCGCCGGCCATACCGTGGAGATGCTTGATGATCCGGCCGAGCTTGGCTCCTTCCAGGCGCTGATTCTCGCCGTGGGCGAGGCACGGTTGGATGCTGCAGTCGAGCTTGTCGAGGACCACGTGCACAAGGGTCTGATCGCTTTCCACACCTGCCTGTCGCGAGGCGTGCAATGCCTCGATCCGCTGGAGACTCATGGTTGCATCGTGGCGGCAATCGCACCCATGGCAGGCGGGCGTTGGGCAGTATCTTCGCTGGATGAGCTGGGCGAGAACATTGCTGACTTCGTATTGAGCGAATTCCGGGCGCACGCAGTGCCGCTTTCCGATGCCGAGCGTCCCGCCTTCGCCGCCCGCTCCTACTACATAGAAATGCTCAGCCGCCTGCACCTAGCAGCTGCCGTAGAAGCCAATTTCTTTGCCGAGTTTGATGAAATCCCACCGTCCGAATTCGACATCGATTCCGAGGACATCATCGCGGCCTATCGCGGCGCCACGGATCCGGGAATGCGCCGCCATTACCTCGAAACCGCTCGGCGCTTAGGCGAAGTAGAAGATCGCACCGAATTAGAAATGTGGGCCTTGCAGGAGGAATCGCGATGAGCTTGCAGATGGGACAAGCCACCGTTGTCAGCGAGGTCGACCGCATCCGCATGGTGGGAAGCGCCCTGCGCAAGACCGGTCGACCCGTGGCCTTTGTACCGCTGACTACCGGCGTGCATGCCGGGCACATTGCGCTGGTACGCGCAGCCCGCCGTATTCGTGGCGCGGTGACCGTCGTGGCTCTCCAAGAACCTCGCGCCAAAGATGTAGACCTCCTGCGCGCCGAGGGCGTGGATGTCATCTGGGATTACACCCCCGAGAAGCTCTGGCCGCATGGCCGCCGGATTACAATCTCGCCTCGCGACGCCGCAGACTTCCCAGCAGGCTTAGAACCAGACCTATCCGGCGAACTCACCCTTTATCTCACGCTGATGATGGCGCTCTCGCCCACCGATGTGCTTATCGGTGAGAAAGACTACGAGCTGCTCTTGGCCATTCACCACGCGGTGCAGGACTGGCACCTCGGGGTTCGCGTGCAGGGCGTTCCCGCCGTGCGCATGCCCGATGGTGTGGTGATGAGCCTGCGCAATACGCGCGTGCCCGAAGATAAGCGCGAAGACGTAGCCGCCCTGTCCGCCGCACTCACCGCTGGTGCACACGCCGCAGAGGCAGGCGCGGAAAAGGTCCGCGAAGTTGCCGCAGGTGTCCTAGAAGCCGCCGGAGTAGAACCGGAATACCTAGAAGTGCGCGGCCGCGATCTGGGAGAACCGCCTGCCGAGGGCGATGCCCGCCTGCTGGTCGCTGCCACCATTGGCGGGGTCAGAGTAATTGACAACGTTGGCCTGCCGTTGGGGATTGGTTTCACTAATATTGAAGAGCACGAGGCTAAGGCCGAGCTCGAGCGCGAAAAGCAGCGCGAACAAGACCAATCCCCGGAGGACTAATGACCGAAATCCACATCCGCGACCTCGACCCGCGCGATGAGCCCAAGGCGATTGAGTTTGCCATCGAAGGCATGCACCTGCACTGGTTTGTAAAGAACCCGCGCTTCGAGCATGCCTACGGCCGCTACTTTTGGGATTTAGAGCGCGCCCAGGCCACCGATATTTTGGCAGCCTATGCCGATGATGGGCGTTTCCTCGGCGTGATTCTGGCATCGATTAAAGGCGAACCAGCGCTGCCGTATCCGTGGTGGCGCAAGGCCTATGTCAAGGCCGTGGATCTCTTCAACAGCCTGCGCCCTGGCGGCCACCGTGAGGACTACGATGCCGCGAACGAGGACATGTTGTTAAGCTACCTGGCTGAGAACACCGTGGACGGTGAAATCGGCTTCCTCGTCGCGGACCCAAACTCGGGTGTGAAGGGCGTGGGCACGGCGCTCATTGAGGCCTTTGAGGAGCGCCACCCCGGCAAGGATATTTACCTCTACACCGACGATGGCTGCACCTATCAGTTCTACGATTCCCGCGGTTTTGAGCGGGTGGGGGAGAAGGAAATCTCCATCGATAAGGACCGCGACCTTACCTGCATGCTGTACGTCCGCCACGTAGCGTGAGGCTACCGCGTCACGCCACGCAAACGAGCGCAGCTTCACGCTACGCAAACGAACGCCGCGTCACGCCGCGCAAATGAGCACGGCTTCACGTGGCGCGGGTCTCCCCGCGCCACCCGCACCGCCGCGCTAGTTCGCCAGCGCGCCCATCGGATCCCACGCCGGCAGGGTGGTGATTTCGGTGGACTTCAGCGCCTCTTGGTACTGCTCAGGCAGGCGGGATGGGTGGACGGCGATTTCGAAGACGTACTCGTCAAACCAGTCATCGGCCATGGTCCAAAAGCCCTTATCGCCCTTCTCGGTGCCCCAGGAGTTCTCCACGCGCCAGCGGGTGACTTCTCCGCCCTCGGCAATGTCAGCGCCGGTAAAGACCATCGCGTGCGTCATCAGGGACTCGTGCAGGCGGAGGCGGTCCGGCTTTTCGATGCCCATTTCCACCCCATACAGCCCCTCATAATCGTGCAATTGCTTGGCCCAGACGCCGCTATCGGCATCGGATTGCTGGCTGGTATCACAGCCGAACCAGACGGGCTGGCCATCCTCGATGGCAGAGCGGGTGGCATCGCGCAATACCTCAACCGGGGCGTTGAGATAGGTGACCTTTTCACCGGCAACGTTGCCTAGGTAGTCCACGGTGTAGAGCTCACCGTAGGAATTGCGCGGGTCATTGACCACGCAGACGTACTCGCCCAAGTCCTTCGGGAGGTATTCGCGGGCGAAGTCCTGCGGGGTATAGGTGCCCTCGCGGTGGAAGTTATCGTCCTTATCGCGGTACTGCCACTGGAACTCTGTGGGCGGGAGGCCGAGGTTGGCGGTGAGGATGCGGTAGACATCGGCAAGCGCCTGCTCCTGTGCCCCAGACTTGCCCGCGCGGATCTGGTGGGCGGCGCGGCGCAGGACGGTCTCCAGGTTCCGGTTGAGCATGGCGCTGGCCTCGGAGGACGCGGTCTCCGGCATGGCGTACTTGGGCACCACGCCGTACTTTTCCACCAGGGAGACGAACATGGACCACTGGCCGCCATCGCCGATGGGGTCATCCATGAGCTTGGTCAAGGTGCGGTCCGTAATATCGCGGTCCTTGAGCTCATCTACCGCGGTGAGGAACCAATTGGCCTTTTCCAGCTTGTCGTAGAAGTACAGGTAGGTCTGCGAAAGCTCGAAATCCTTGATGTTGGTGCGGTCCATGATGCCACCGCGCAGAGAATTCAGGCCCGCAAAAATCCAGCAGCGGCCAGAGGCCTTCTGGTTGGCCGCGCCCCACTTATCGAGCTTGTGGCTGGTCGCCGTGGTGAGCTCGCGCACGAGGTCGCGGTCGACGCTCAGCTTATCGATGCCCTCCTGCGCCACCGCATTCCGCGCCGCCTTGATGGCCGGCTCGCTGGCAAGCGTGGCGTTGGTGGTGTGAACTTCCTGTGGATTGATCTCATTCATTTTTCGATGCTCCTTAGTTCATCCGGTCCCAGAAGGGAAGCTCGATGGGCTCGGTCTCTAGCGCTTGCTGCTGCTGGGGAGTGAGGAATTCCTTGCGCACGGCGATGTGGAAGACGTTTTCGCCGAACCATTCATCCGACATCGTGGCAAAGCCCTTGCCGGGTACCTCGTCGGCGTCGTCCTTGCGCGGCGGCTTGGTGCCCCAGGAGTTCTCCACGCGCCATGCCCGCGGCGCACCATCAACTCCGGTCAGCGCCATCGCGTGGGTGGGCGCAGATTCGCCGGAGGTAAAGCGCTCCTCCTTGCTCATGGTGGAATCGATGCCGTAGAGGCCATCGGTATCGACGAGGCCCTCGTCCCACACGGCGTTCTGGAAGGAGAACTGGCGGGAGACATCGCAGCTAAACCACACCGGTTCGCCGGCCTCGATGCTGGCGCGCGCGGCGGAGCGCAGCTCGTCCACATCCACGTTGAGGTAGCCGGCGGGCGCGCCGCCAGCGACGTTGTTCACGCCGGCGCTGGTGTAGAGGCGGTGCTTGTCGTTGGTGGTACGGGGATCATCGGCAAGCACGACGTATTCGTCCAATTTCGGCAGGTACTTATCCGCAAACTCGCGCGGGGTGGAGTGCACACGGAAGAATTGATCGTCCTTGGTGCGGTAGCTCCACGTAAATTCCTCGGGCGGGGTGCCCAGGTGAATGGCGAGCACGCGTTGGATATCGGTGCGGGCTTGCTTGACGATGTCCCCTCGATCCCCCTCGCCTTCCACCGCACGGTGCGCAGCACGGCGGATGATCGTGGCGATATCGCGGTTCATCTGCGCGGTGTGGCCGGACGAGTGCACCTCCGGCATGACCTCGGCCGGGACAACGCCATACTTGTCCACGAGGTTGGTGAAAAATGACCACCAGCCGCCGTCGTCGCCTGTGAGCTCGAGGGAAGTAGCCACGTCGCGGTCATCCCAGTCGGTGCCGTCTTCGGTGAGATCCAGCAGCTGGTTGAGTGCGAAGTTGGCGCGCTCGAGTTTGTCGAAGTACTGCAGGTAGGTAAAGGAAAACTCAAAGTCATCGATGTTGAGCTCCTTGGCCGCGCGGTGGCGGAACACGTTGAGCGCGGCAAACATCCAGCAGCGCCCGGAGCGCATCTGGTCGGTGACCCCGAGGCTGTCGAGCTTTACCTCGGTGATGGGGTAGAGCGCGGTAATGCGGTCGCGGTCAAGGGCCGCCTTGGCCACCCCTACGCTGGTAATGGCATTGCGCGCGACGCGCAGCTGGGAGTCCGCCGCGGCCTCCTCGCGCAATTGGGACAGGAAGTCATTGGTGAGCAAAGTCATACTCACCGTTTTAGCAGACGGCGATTTCACGCGAGGCCGCTGGGGCTGGATGGGCCGTTAGAGATCGCTACAGATCGCTATAGATGCCGCGCGAGCCGCGCCACGGCTTCGGGGCTTCCCACTTCTTCTGGGAGCCAGGGAATCTCATGGACTGGGGTATCGGGAAGCTTATCGTGCAAGAGCGCCAGAGCCTCGTCCTCGGCGGCGCGCCGAGAGGCCAAGAACTCGCCTTGGTCCGCCGGGGTGCGGCGATTGACCAGCATGGAGCCCACCCGCACGCCATTGCCGGTGAGATCCGCGTGGAACTCGGAGGACTCTAGGACGGGCAGGCGCTCGGCGGTAAGCACGATATGAAACACAGTGCGCTGAGAGGTCAGCGCAGCGCGCAGGTGCTCGAAGCGCTCGCGGCGCTGGAAGAGCGTGGCGCGGATTTCCTGATTGCGCCGGTCCACCGGGTCATTATCGGCGCCGGACTCCGCGGACATCCCGCGCACCAGCGAGCCGAATTTATCGGACTTTTCGCGCCGGGCAAGCAGCCCATCGGTATAGGCCGCCATGATTTCCGGCAGGGCCATCAGCCGGGAGGTGTGGCCGGACGGCGCGGTATCGAAGATGAGGTAGTCGTACTCGTCCGCGGCGGCGACCAGGGCGGCCATGCGCTCTAAGAGCGCCGCCTCCTGCGTGCCGGGGGATTGGCGGGCCAAATCCAGGTGCTTTTTTACCTCGCCGTGCAGGTGCTCCGGCATGAAACGGCGCATCGAGGCGCCCACGGTCGCAAGGTGTTCCTCGGTGGCTTGGGCAGGATCGAGCTCGATGGCGGAGAGGGAGGGTGTTCCTATATAGTTTGTCAATCTCGCGGGTGGGGCGGACGGGGGCGGATCCTCAACTCGGGATTTTTTAGGTGTGTTGTTTTTGCGCGCGACTTGTAGCCGACTGGGATTTTTCCAGTCGGCTTGTTTCGTCGTTAGGGGTTAGGCTGCTGCGGCTTCCTTTGCTGGGGCAGGGTCGCGGTAATACTCGTGGTTGCGCATCATGGCGTAGAGGACGTTGATTCGTCTGCGGGCGAGTGCTACGACCGCAGCGTTGTGACGCTTGCCTTCCTTGCGCTTTCGTTCATAGAATTGCCGTGAACGCTCGTGGAATTG